>JBCQUC010000036.1:0-19680 GCA_047174275.1 Rikenellaceae bacterium
CTACACTCGCGAACCGATGGAGGTGAGTGAGCCGATGGTTGCAAAGATGTTGATCTGTGAAGAGACTACTCGCGCTATAATTGAGAGTAATAATGGTGGGCGTGGTTTTGCTCGCGCTGTACAGCAGCTAGCTCCAAATGTTAAGGTTGAGTGGTTTCATCAGAATGCCAATAAGCAGGCTCGAATACTCTCAAACTCCGCTACGGTGATTCATCGACTGCGCTGGCCTGTGATGTGGCAGCAACGTTGGCCAGAATTGGCTGCACATCTTAAGACATATCGAAGATCATTTCGTGCCAATAGGTGGCATGATGCTGCGGATGTTGTGACGGGTATTATCGAGAAGAACTCTTCGGGGGGTAACTCTCGTTCGCTCACTAAATTTCTATAGAGCGGCGATTTGATCCAGCAGTTCGAGATAGTGGTTCTCTTTGCGACGCATCTCGGCTGCTGCTGACTCCTCCTTGTCCGCTTGACCGCAGAGGTGCAACACTCCATGGACTAATATTCGATGCATCTCTCGAAGTGGAGTTGTGTCGTAGAGTCGAGCATTATCGGCAACGGTCTCAACATCGATATAGAGCTCACCAACGATCGTTCGAGTAACCTCCAGATCACTATCGTCGAAGGTGATTATATCGGTATAGTAGTCATGGTGCAGGAACTCTTTGTTCATCGCCAATAGCCTCTCCGCAGAGCAGAATATAACCCCCAAATCGGTGAGTCTATACCCCTCCGCTACAGCGACCTCTTTCAACCAACGGTTTATAATTCGGCGACCTGTAAAACGGTAACTGCATCCATCATGAAAATAACTAATTGCCATAATATATCTACTTTTTAAAACAACTTGCCGCGCTGATCTTCTCGGTCGTCGTTGGAGGGTAGATTCCAAAGACGATCTTATACTCACTCTGCATTGTAATGATGTCAACCGCCTCTCCGATTACACCGATCTGCGCGCTTTTTTCTACCGTTTGCCCCTTTATAACAGAGACCGAATATAGACCTGCATAGGAGGTAATATACTCTCCGTGAGCGATATAGACATCATACTTCCCTGTGATTCTATTTGGTCTAATATCGACCACTTTACCCTCGTAGATCGAGATAATAGCGGCATCTTTTGCCCCCAATATCTCTGCCATATTATCTTTATACTGCTTTACACGCCCTCCGACAACTGGAAGATTGAGGTTTGTTGTTGAGGGTTTAAATGTTGATCCTGTCTTATTTCCCTTGATGAGTTTTTGGAGCTCTGCAACCGCTGCATCCAACTTTTTCTGTTGCAAAGCCTTCTCTTGCAACGCCTTACGCTCCTTTGCACTCATCGCCTTTACATTGGCTCGTGCACTATTGACATCACTCTGCAACTTACTCTTCTGGATCGTAAGGTCACTTATCACCTTATCATGCGATAGCTTCCTATCAACCAATATTTGTCGCTGACGATCGAGCTCCGTCGACAAGGAGTCTATCATATCAATTCTATGTTCGCGAAGTTTTGCCACAGCCCTCATATTCGCAACTCTACGCGCCACATCATGAAAATCCTCTGCCGAGAATAGATACATCAACATATTGTGGCTGCTATAGCTTCGATACGCCTCTCGCACCATCTTTGCATAGTGTGCCCGCTCCTCCACAAGACGTTTTTCGAGCGAAGTGGATTGACGATCCGCCTCAGTGATCTCCTTTCGAAGTGCAGCCTCTTCGTTGCGCTGTGCCACCAAGAGTCTATTACGAACCTCCACCTGACGAGCCAAGCTACTCGCCTTCTCCTCATTTGCAGCACGACTCTTGCGCAAAGTCTCGATCTCGCGCTCACCCTCAGCAACCTGCTTTTCGAGTGTGGCGATTAAGCTCTTCTGCCTATCTATTTTGTCCTCGGCATAGATAACCCCGATAGTTACTATCGAGATCAACAGCGCGCATATTATATTGCGTAGTCTCATTACTCCCCCTTTTTGCTTCTCTTCTCTCGTTTGGTTGCTAACTCTGCGGCTGCTCGACGGCTCGCCTCAACTTGACTCTCCGACATTCCCCACTCTATGGCTTTGCCCCAATAGTAGTTCGCCATCGTCATTTCGTTGAGTGCCGCTAGAATCTCGCCATAATGGAGTGCGATCTCGCCATTTTGTGTGGTATCCAGAGAGATAGCCCTTCGCATACTCACCTTCGCCTCGTCGTAGCGTCCTAAGCGATATAGAATCCACGCATAGGTATCTATGAATGTTGAGTTGCTCGGCTCAAGCTCTATAGAGTGCTCCGAGAGTGATAGTGCACGCTCCAGATTACCGCCATATTCACACAGAAAATATGCATAGTTATTGAGTACCATAGCATTGTCTGCCATATAGCTCAACGACTTATCATACGCTTTGTAGCTCTTTTTCAGCCTCGATCGGAACACTTTTTTGTCGATCGGATCTGAGGATATTGCAACTTGATGGTGCAGGTCACCAATTATCCCCCAAATTGAACCACTCATAGAGTCATTCGCCCCAACCAAGAACTCTTCGTAGAGTGCTATTGCATCATCGAATCTCTGTTGCGAAGAGAGTGTAAAGGCTCTCTCGAACTCTAGATCTTGCTGTTGATCTGGGAATTTGACCATCGCCCGATTTAGATAGAGTTCAACAGAGTCCAGACGACCTTTATATCGTTCGATATCGATCACTGAACGGTAGATCTTAAAGCTCGGAGGATCTATATTGAGGTGGCTCTTGAACATCGCCAACGCCTCATCTAACATATCCATCGCAATCAGATGCTTTGCCTGCATCTCGACTATAGATTCGTTATTGGGGTACTCAACGATCAATGTTGTAATCAGACCTCCAACCAACAGATACTCTCGACGATAGAACTCTCGATCATCTATAAGCTCCTTTACGAGCGCGATTTTATTCGTCTCATCTATCTGGTCGCTCTTCAAAATCTGCTTTAAAAGCGACAAATAACCAGCATTATCCCCCTTAACCTTCAAAAACTCACCCATCGAGAAGAGGGTCTCTAGCCTCATAGAGTCCAGAGCCAACGCCCCTTTATACTCAACAAGTGCCAAGGAGTCCTGCTTCATATCTCGATACAACTCCGCAAGCAGCACCCTATTTTCTATAGAGTATGGCTCATCCTCAACGGCAGATTTTGCATCCTCAACCACTCGATCTGTATAGTTGTTCGAGATCAAGATCTGACGCTTCAGACCTACCAAATATGGATTACGCCCCACCTTCATCTCCGCCGAATCGAGCAACTCAACAGCCTTCAAAGGTTGTTTTTGTTGATTAAGCAGGATCGCCAAGATTCGATATGCATTGATATTGCGAGGTTGTCGCTCAATCAACTTCTCATGTAGAGTCTGCGCCTCATCGAAACGCTCCAACATCGCTGCACTTTGAGCATACGAAGAGAGGTATCTAACATTTGAGGTGTCCGATAGATAGGCTTTTTTTGCGTAGAGGTATGCTGTGTCAGCCGAACTATACATCAACATCTCTGCAAGGGCATAGTAGGCTGGGGAGTATGTTGAGTCGCTCTCAATTGCACTCTCGAAGAGCTTTTGAGCCTGCTCAACATTGTCGAATAGTTTCAGATTCTTGACTCCGTCAGTAGTGTAGCGAACCGCATCGGAGAGTGTTAAACTATCCCCCGATTCACTAAATTCGTCGACCCTCTGCTGCCCCACAACAAGTGAGGTGCAGAGAGTTGACAACATTACTATCGTAAGCCAAAATCTCATAATTATTAGATCAAATTTTCTTAAGTATCCGATAAAACTTTTCTAGCAGTCCCACTTGAGATACGTTCCGCAAGGAACGTCATCCTGAACTTGTTTCAGGATCTCTGCATCATTTATTAAACTGTTGTTTACTAACATATTACAGAGGCAACATTATTGTTTGCTGAGATCCTGAAACAAGTTCAGGATGACGAAATTTTCAATTTCGTATCTCAAATGGGACTATCAGCAAAAGTAATCCTATGTTTTATTACAACCCTGATAACACGCTGCACTTCCGCACGTTACAAAAAAACAATTCTTTTATCTGACTCTAACAGTCAAATTTAAAGTGCCTTGTCGAATTGATTCAAGAAACGCACATCATTTTCGAAGTATAGGCGAAGATCCTTCACTCCATACATCAACATCGCCATACGCTCAACTCCCATACCAAAAGCAAAACCGCTATACTTTGTAGAGTCGATTCCATTAGCCTCCAAGACATTTGGGTCAACCATTCCGCAACCCATAATCTCTAACCAACCTGTACCTTTGCAGACATTACAGCCCTTTCCGCCACACAGATTACACGACACATCGACCTCTGCCGAAGGCTCAGTAAATGGGAAGTATGATGGGCGCATACGAATTGTAGCACTCTCACCAAACAACTCCTTAGCAAAATATAGGATAGATTGCTTCATATCGGCAAACGATACACCCTCGTCGATATATAGACCCTCGATCTGGTGGAAGATACAGTGTGCACGGTACGAAATAGCCTCGTTGCGGAATACTCGCCCTGGGCAGATCACTCGAATTGGTGGCTTTTCACGCTCCATTGTTCTCACCTGAATTGAAGAGGTGTGTGTACGAAGTAGAATCTCTGGAGAGCTATTGATAAAGAATGTATCCTGCATATCACGCGCAGGGTGCTCTGGCGGAAAGTTCAAAGCCGAAAAGACATGCCAATCATCCTCGATCTCTGGGCCATCAGCCACTGTGTATCCCAATCGAGCAAAGATCTCAACCACTCTATTCTTCACGATAGAGATCGGGTGACGCGAGCCAATAGGTAGCTCCGATGCAGGACGCGACATATCGTCGATTGCACCAGATTGAGCCTCTGCTCCACCCGCTGCCATCTGCTCTTTGAGGGTATTAATTCGCTCTAAGGCACGTGTTTTGAGTGCATTAAGCTGCTGACCTAGTTCACGCTTCATCTCTGGCGCAACTGTTTTGAACTCCTCCATTAATGCGTTTAGCTCACCTTTCTTGCCCAAGATGTTGATTCTCATCTGCTCGACCTCGGCAGCAACCTTTGGTTCAAATTCGTCAATTTGACGCAAAAGATCCTCTATTTTGTTCTTCATTTTATTAGTAAAAAAAGATAAATTACATTATATTTGTGCAAAGTTATAAAAATTTGTGATATGACGAGACGTTTCCTAGCATTTATTCTCACACTCATGCTCTCTATTAGTCACTGCACCGCAAAAAGCATCGGTGTTGTGATGAGTGGTGGGGGTGCGAAGGGGCTCTATCATATCGGAGTGCTCCAAGCTCTCGAAGAGAACGGAATCCCGATAGATTATGTTGCCGGAACATCTATGGGGGCGATCACCGCGGGGCTCTACGCCGCTGGATATTCACCCGATCAGATGCGAGAGATCGCAAATTCGGGAGAGATCGAGAGTTGGGTAAATGGTCGTATCGACAATCAATATGGTCTATACTTTAGGCGTGGCAGCACACTGCGAAGCGAAGCCCCAACAATATCTTTTAGGATAGATCCAACAAAGGGTGGCATGAAGTCGGAGGGCGAGAGGGTCAGAAAGATGCCAAAGAGCTTAATCCCTACCACTCAGATAGATATGGCTCTATTCAACTACTTCACACCAGCATCGACAGCAGCTGGCGATGATTTTTCGAAGTTGATGGTTCCATTCTTGTGCGTTGCGAGCGATGTCACCGATAACTCGAAATATGTGATGACCAAGGGCGACCTTGGAGAGTCGATACGTGCATCTATGGCGATCCCTCTCGCATTCAAACCTATCATTCGCGAAGATGGACATATACTATATGATGGAGGTATCCAAGATAACTTCCCTTGGAAGCCTATGGTCGAGGAGTTCAACCCCGATCTAATTATCGGTTCGGCTTGTGGGGTCGATTCGTGGGTCGACTCTAGCGACCTTTCGCTGCTCGATCAGGCGTTCCAGTTGGCGATGAATGAGACCGACTACAATCTACCCGACAATGGGGTGATGATACGAAGAGATGTACCTGTTGGAATATTAGATTTCAGCAACTCCGAGGCGGTTATACAGATGGGATACGACGATACAATAGAGCGTATGGACTCTATAATAATGAGCGTAGGGCGCGAAAATCTGCTTCCTACGGAGTTTTATAGCTCACGACGCAAAGCATTCAACAACAGCACTCCGAAGCTATTGTTTAAATCCTACGATATAACGGGGCTATCGGAGCAAAAGAGTGAGTATGCACGTGAGTATATGTTGTCTCCACACGCTCGACGCAAAAACAAAAGTGAGGATGAACAGCGAAAAATGGACTTCGAGGAGTTAAAGAGTACTCTATTTTCGATCCTATCGTCGGGCGATTTCACAACAGACTACCCAAAGACCGAGTACGACCCACTCTCTGGTAGCTATAACTTCGAGATTGCGATGGAGCATAAACCGTCGCTAAAATTGTCGTTGGGTGGTAATATATCATCGACCCCATTCAACCAGATCTATATCGGACTAAACTACACAGATATCGGCAAAACCGCAAAGTCACACTTCGCAGAGCTGTATCTAGGCCCAGTCTACACCACAGGTCGTGTTGGTTATAGAACAGACTTCTACGCCAACGCCCCGATGTTTATAGATGCATACTACAACTTTGATGTCAAGAACCTAAATCATGGTAACTTTGGACACCTCACAACCATAACCAACACCCTAGAGGTCAAGAGCTACGACCAATTCTTCTCTGTTGGTATTGGAGCACCCGTAAAACATCGCTCACAGATACTATTTAGAGCAAATATAGGAACTGAGAGGTTTAATTACGAGAATGGAGCGGCATCGCTGCATGAAGCGGAGAACGTATTAGGCGACTTCGAGATGACTAGACTAAACTACATCTCATCCAAGATAGAGATTCGACGAAGTACCATTGATAATATATACTACCCTTCGCGAGGCTCTCTGCTATCGACATCTGTGATTGGTGTTTTGGGGCACGAAAGAAGCCTTACGACCCTTACATTAAGCGATCTAGAGAGTATAACTCAAACCTACAAGAGTCAAAGAACTTGGATAGGGGCAAAGGTTAACTATAAAAAATACTTCAATCTAAATCACACACAAAATGTCTCGTTTGGGGTAAATGCCGAACTAGTATACACGACAATTCCCGAGATGTATAGCTCAACAGGAGCTCAACTCATTATGCCAAGCTACAGACCAACAATACACTCTAATATGGTGTTTATGCCCGAATACTCCGCACCGAGATATTTGGCTGTTGGAGTTATGCCGAATGTAAAGGTTTGGCGAGAGTTGTCTCTACGCACTGGATGTTATGCAATGCTACGCGACAAACATGACCCCGACACATTCTATATTGAGGATAATGGCAAGATGAGTATGCAGTATGCAGCAGAGATGGCATTTACATATAACACCACAATAGGACCTCTCAGCCTCTCGATGTCGAAATACAACTTCAATAGCAAGAATAACCTATATTTGACATTCAACTTCGGATATCCGATATTCTCGCCTCGCGGCACATTCTACTAAGCAGAAACTAAACCTATATAATTATGATGAAAAAAATTCAACTAGCGATGATATGCGTCGCAACCCTTGCAGCATCGATGTCGACCGCTGCAACCACAAAGGAGTTCAAGTATGAGGGCAATCCGCTTGTTCGCCATATGTATACTGCCGACCCGACAGCTCGTGTATTCGATGGAAGACTCTATGTCTACACTTCACACGACAGAGAGGATGCTGACTACTTCTATATGACTGATTGGCACGTCTTTTCGACCGACGACATGGTTAATTGGGTCGATCATGGGGCATTCTTCTCGCTCGATGATATTCCATGGGCTGAAGATATGGCGTGGGCACCAGACTGTATTAAGCGCAACAAAAAATACTACTTCTACTACCCTGTAGAGCGTGCAAAGATCGGAGTTGCGGTGTCGGATAGTCCAACCAGCGGATTTGTAGATAGTGGCAAACCACTTGTCGATAAGACTGGACAGGAGGAGTTGATCGGGCCTGAGCCAATCGACCCAACAACAATCATCCATAAAGGTCAAGCCTATATCTATTTTGGCTGTCGCGAGTTCCGTTGGGCGAAGCTAAAGGATAATATGGTTGAGCTAGATAGCCCTATTCGCGAGATGGAGATCATCGGCAACGAGGGTGACGAACAGAACTTTGGCGGATATTATGGTGAAGGACCATTTATCTTCAAGAGAAAGAATCTATTCTATATGATGTATGCAAATGGTTGGGGTCCAAAGAGTACGCTAGTCTACGCTACATCCAAAGATCCAGAGGGTCCATTTACATACCAAGGTGAGTTTATGCCTCCAGTTAGTTCATTTACATCGCACGGTTCGATAGTGGAGTATAAGGGTGAGTGGTATATATTCTACCACAACAAAGATCTATCGGGCAAGGATTTCCGCCGTTCAATAGCCTTCGACAAACTCTACTTCGAGAAGGATGGTTCGATAAAGATGGTAGAGCCTACATTTGGATTGCCTCAATGGGTTGCTCCAAAGAAGAAATAACAATAAAAGAGGTGGTTGATCGCTTGGTCAACCACCTATTTTATTGTTTTAATCCTATTTTCTCAGCTTAATGTCGATAGTCCCACTTGAGATACGAAATTGAAAATTTCGTCATCCTGAACTTGTTTCAGGATCTCAGCAAAAAATCTGAAACACTGATAGTTAGGGATCCTGAATCAAGTTCAGGATGACGAATCCGTTGGATTCGATAACACGGTACCAATAAATCTACCACTATTATTATTTTCTGATACCTCCACTAGATAGCCTCTACATATATATAGTATGCTCCAAACGCCTCGCCATCATTGACAAAATCTGTCTCTATGTAGTGGCGACCTGCTGTGAGATCAACCTCATATGAGACCTCGCTCATATCGGCTGTGATACTCTTCGAGATAGCGGCATTTGAGTCAACCTTCAATCGTGCACTCTCAGGTGTGATCTTCGTATACTCGAACATATCCTTTGGATTGACCGCTGGCACTCCCCAGATCTTTCCAGGACACTCACGTGGCCAACGCGCAATCGAGATCTTGCACTTCATATCCTGCGTCAATTCGATCTCATATCCATTATTGCGATTTTTGATTCCCGCAGCGATCTGATCTGGCATCCATAAACCTGGATCTATTCCAATCGCATGTTGGATAGTGAGTGTAGCAACTCTCTGTTTGGTAGGGTCGATCACCGCAACAGGTATAAATCGCTGATACTCATCCAAAAGTTTTGTATCGGCAATAAACGCCTCATTTGCGGATCTCAAAGTCTCAACAACCTCCGAGTTAGCCTTTGCAACATTGCTCTTTTGCCCCCTCTCAGCAACAACATCATAGAGCTGGTCGCCACTCAACAATCGCCACTTATCCTGCAACACAACAGATCCCTTAACATCAAATGGAGCATCTGGGCCTTGACGATGGTGGATAAATACCATACGATCCTTTGCTATTTCGCCCTTTCGAAGCAGAGCATCCGAGAAGTCTATTCCATCCGTCACATACTTATCCTCATCAAACTCAATGCCACACAACGCCGCAAGGGTAGGCATCATATCGACATGCGAAGCGAGTCCATCAACATCGACTCCACCTGCAAGACCACCTGCTGCCCATCTAACAAAGAATGGGACACGGTGACCACCCTCCAATGGGCTCTGCTTTCCACCTCTATAGCCCATAGTCCATGGATTATTTGCTGGAGGAGCTCCGTTGTCTGTCATAAATATTAGGATTGTATTCTCTGCCAAGCCGCTATCTGTCAAGAATTTATCTAGCAGACCGAAGTTATCATCAATATTTTTGATCTGACCATAATAGCCTGCATCCTTAATAATACCCTGCTCTTCGAGTGGTTTATATGGCTCGATATACTCCTCTGGAGCGTAGTGTGGAGAGTGAGGTGCATTGGTCGCCAAGTAGACAAAGAATGGTTTATCCTCTGCCGCCTGCTGCGTCATATACTTCTCTGCCTCCGCAAACCAGACATCTGTACAGTAGCCCTCGAACTCTGTAGGCTCGTTATTTACCAGATATGTGTCATCGAAGTAGCTATTTCCCCAATAGTCCGACAACTCTCCAACACCACCCGAAGCGTGTTGAACAGCGTAGTCAAAACCTCGATCCGTTGGACGCGATGGGTAGTTGTCGCCCAAGTGCCACTTTCCAAACAACGCTGTTGAGTAGCCACCCTCGCTAAACATATCGGCAATAGTTGGTGAGGTAGATGACAATACATCACGCCCCTTGAATGTTGCCCACGCTCCATTTCGAATTGGATAACGACCCGAGATAATAGCCGAACGAGTTGGTGTACTTAGAGGTGAGACATGGAAATTTGTCATGCGCACACTCTGCTCATAGAAGCGGTCTAAGTTCGGAGTATCGATATACTCATTACCCAAACAGCTCAAATTTGCGATACCTTGGTCATCGGTCAACACCACAATTACATTTGGGCGAGTCGTAGCTTCCACCACTGGCTCTGTCGTTGCACAACTTGCGAGCGAAGCGACCAAAGAACCTGTAACAAATAGTCCTCTTTTCATATTTTATAGTTTATCAGGTTATTATTATTTCACACTAGATGAAGAGAAGAATACCTCTCTTCGCTCCATCTTAATTCTCTCGCCAACGAGTGTTAAAGGTGCTACAAGATGAATATCACTCGATGATGATCCGATCTTGATCTTATACTCTCCTGGCACAACTCGCCATGGATTCTCCTCTACTTGATTATTATAGAGCGATATCAACTCTGGATCGAAGCTAAATGTCACCCTTCGGCTCTCACCTGCGGCAACTTCAACTCGCTCAAATCCTTTGAGTTGGATCGATTTTAGACCGCTTCCTGTCACATTGGCTGGCGATATATAGAGCTGCGCAACCTCTGTTCCATCGCGTTTACCGACGTTCGAGATCGTGAAGCTCACCTCTACCCTATCTTCGCCAATTGTCGCCTCTAACGTAGAGTCCAAATTTGTATATTCGAATGTTGTATATGACAATCCATATCCAAATGGGAACTGCACAAGCCCCTTCATTCTTCGATCACCATAGTTATAACAGAGTGGAGTACGCGACTCTGTAGCTGGATAACTAGTACACAACTTACCACTTGGATTGACCTCTCCAAACAAGATATCAGCCACAGCGTTACCACCCTGCTGACCAGGATACCACGCCTGAATAATCGCCGCTGCTCCACTTAGAATCTTCTCACTCAACACCTGAGCACGACCTCCAAAGATCACCACAACAACGGGTTTGCCTGTATCGATCAACGATTCAACAAACGCCTCCTGATCTCCTGGCAGACGAATACCCTTTCGAGCTCGTCCCTCGCCACACAACGCCGCATTCTCACCTACTGCCGCCACGATAACATCCGATTTTCGGCAGATCTGCATCGCTCGATTCAGATTTGTAGGGTCTGCATCTCGACGCAACATATTAATCAACTTATCGAGTTTCGAGAGTTCGACTCTATTGTCTCCACCCTCATCTACTGCACTCTTGATCGATGCGTCCCAATCACATCCGCGCTCATAGCTCAAAGTCACATTATCACCCTTTACTCGCTCCATACCCTCTTTTAGGGTATATATTTTGTGATAATCGTTGTCGACCTCCGCACTCTGGAAGAATGCGTGGAGAGCTTGGTAGGTGTAGTCACCCAACATTGCCCAATATGAGTTTGCGTTTGGCCCAACAAGGGCGATCTTTTTGCTATCTGTCGTAAGCGGAAGTGTTCCATCATTCTTCAACAGCACGACCGACTGAGTGGCAAGATCATATGCTAATTTATCGTACTCCGCTTTATTAAGATTGATCTCACCCTCATCGTAAAGTTTCGGTTTTTTGTCCAATAGACCCAATCGACCCTTCATTCTAAGATTCTGCTTCACCGCCTCCTCGAAACGCTCTTCGCTCACTTTGCCCTGCGCAATTAGCTCAGGAAGGAGTGGGAAAGCCTCTGGATCACAGAGCTCTAGATCCGCACCTGCATTGATCGCCTTCTCTGCTCGCTCATAGAAGTGAAGCGGATTCCCTTTCGCCTTGCCCTTTACACCAATTGCGAAGTAATCACTCACAACAATACCATCGAATTGGAGGTAGTCTCTCAATAGATCCTGCAAGAAGTAGCTGTTAGTGATGGCTGTCTCTCCCTCAAAGCTATGATACCCTGGCATAAGCGACTTGCTTCCTGCAATTCGAATACCAACTTCGTGTGGAGTCATAATCTCCTCCATGATCTCTTTCTTCAGAAGGCTAGAGCCTCCGCCATATCCCAAAAAGTGCTTGGTTGTCGCCGCTACACCTGTCGATAGGTCATCGCCTTGAAGTCCATTGATAAATGCTACAGCCATAGCTGAAGAGAGGTAGCTATCCTCGCCGTAGCTCTCCTCACCGCGATTAAAGTGTTGAGTGCGGATTACATCAACCATCGGAGAGAGTGCCATCTGAGCTCCGACACTTCGCATAGACTCTGCTGTATATCGGCTCTTTAACTCCACAAGGTCAGGATTCCACGAACACGCCACACCGATCTGCTGAGGGTAGGTTGTAGCCCCTTTAGTTGAGAATCCTGTGATCGCCTCTTCATGGAAGATCGCTGGGATACCAGCTGCATTATGCGAGATTACATACTCTTGCAGGTCTCGAACGAAATCACGCAACTCATCTGGCGTGAAATCTTGCATACATGCGAATTGGGAGATGTGCCCCACTCCATGTGGGATCAATTGGTCGCACAACTCCTTGGAGAGTCGACCATCTACGGTGATTAGGCTTGGTCTGATTCCATGGAGCTGCGCCACACGCTCCTCCATGCTCAATGAGTTGTATACCTCATCGACCAGTGCATCGAGTTTAGGGTTTGAGAATGGTTGATCTACCACCTGACTACGCTGCTCCTCGGCACAACTACTTATGCTCAGAGATAGCAATATCATGGTGGTGAACGCCATAAATCTACACTTAATATTCATATTTTTATATTGTTTAGGTTTTTAGCATCTTAACAATAGCAAATATACAATAAATATGTGTGACTACACGCAAAAAAAGATAACAATAAAAGGGGGTTATTGCAAATCTGTTTAAATAATAGTTCGTATCCAGCAAAAAAACAATAAGAGAGGCTTTATCGGTACCATGTTATCGAATCCAACGGATTCGTCATCCTGAACTTGTTTCAGGATCTCTGCAAACGACAATACAACCTATATAATATACTAAAACACAATAGTTTAATTAATAATGTAGAGATCCTGAAACAAGTTCAGGATGACGAAATTTTCAATTTCGTATCTCACGTGGGACTAACAGTAAATATTCATCAGACACAAATAAGTAGGGTAAAATAATTATTGGTGTGTTTTTGAGAGTGCTATTGGAGATGAGATTTTTTGCTATTGAATTGAAAATATAGTGGTTCTACATTGAGATTCAATAGTGAAAAATATCGCTCCAAGAGTACTTTTAAAAATATTGCGATAATTGTTTTACACTACTTAGTTAAAATTGAGCGGTAATTCCAAAGGTTGGTAGCATTGTGTCGCTTACATTTTTTAGGTATTTCATCTCATATCGAGATGAATCGTTGGGATCAATATCCCCTGTACTTATAGGAATATCCTGCTCTCGATACTCGCTCATAAAGGCGTTTTGAAGATCGAGGTATAGACCCAATGTCCACCTCCTGAAGTAGAACATCTTGTCGACACGTAGATCCACCTGCGCATAGCCATCGTTTCGTTCGGTGTTGTAGAGTGCGTAGTTATAGGATGGTTGTCCGCTAACATCCCAATTTATGATTTGCGACGAGTAGTCTATATCGTAGGGGGTATATGGAGAGCCTCCAATAGCACTTATCTTTGCACCTGCACTCCAGCCATTTTTAAAGAAGTATGTCCCCGAAGTGTTGAGTATAAAACGACTATCCCAAGCCGAAGGTCGATAATCGGACTCCGCGGTTGTTGCATACTCACTCTTGAAGAGCGTCAATGATCCGACCAATGACACCTTGCCCAAGATCTGCCACTGCCCCATAAGCTCCACTCCATAGGCGCGTCCACGACCCGATTGCAGAAGATACTCATTGCCCACCACACCATAATCATCGCCCAGATCAGCCAAAGGGATATCGTTCGCCACCGAGACTGGAAGGTCGTTATAATGTTTGTAGAACCCCTCCATCGAGATAGAGAGTTGTCGATCCTTCTGCCACTCGACACCCATTGTATAGTGCGTAACATTGATATACCCAAGATCTGAATTTACAGCTACGCCATCTTCGTTGTAGCTCAAAGCGGTTAGTGGAGGCATAGCGTAGTAGAGTCCCGTTGCAGCACTCAACGAGAAGCCTCGCTTCAGAGCGTACGAGACCGTTGCGCGAGGTGATAGCTGCTCCCAAAATCGTTGGGTCTTGTTCGAGAAGTTATTTGCATCTGCACGCACCCCAATCGAGGCTGTAACCCTCTCATTGTTAGATTTAAATGCTGAGCCTAGATGTAGCCCCCAACTAAAGATACTTAGCTTCGTATCGTAATAGTTTTCACCCGATGCGTAACGAGTATAGGAGTCGATTTTAAATTGTGTATACTCCGCGAGTGCGCCATAATTTATCGTAAAATTATCGCTCAGTATGGTTCTGTTTTCATTTCGCAGTGTTGACTTCTGATCGCGAGATTTAAGAAGCGTATTTAGATTATCGGGGTTGCTCTCATCGTTATCTTGATACTTCGTATATCTGTTGTTTAGGTAGGAGTGGCTCGCCACCAAAGAGTAACTTCCCACGCCCGAATAGTGTCTATACCTAAGCCCCGTTGTAAATGTCTCCTGTTCAATTTCGGGCAGATATCCAAGGATATACTCCGATGTCTCGGTCGTCCCCTCTTCGTTGAGCACCATATCATCAATGCCCATCAACCCCAAAAATAGAATCTCATCCTTAGGTGTAATCGAGTGTTTGATCTTCACCTGACCATCTATAAAATTTGGCAGAAAAGGGAGTCCAATCATCTTGAATAGAACCTGCAAATATGATTGACGGATCGAGAAGAGATAGGTTGTTTTGTCAGAAAAGTGACCGCTTCCGCTCAACGATGCCTCGCTCGCCCCCAGAGTCGCCTTAAATTGCTGTCCATCGGGGTCTCCATCGCGAAGTTTCACATCCAACACCGAACTCAAAGCTCCAGAGCGTTGAACGGGAAAGGCACTTGTATAGAAGTCAATCTCTCGAATTAGATCTGCATTGAGAATACTGACTGGCCCTCCCGAAGCACCTTGAGTCGAGAAGTGGTTTATATTGGGGATCTCGACTCCATCGACATAGAATTTATTTTCGGAGGGCGATCCACCCCTTACAATCAGATCATTTCGATATCCAGAGGGCGAGAATGAGACTCCAGGGTAGCTCTGTACAATCCTCGAAACGTCCCGATTTGCCCCTGGACTCTTCTCGATCTGTTGCGCTCCAATTCTACGTAGGCTCACAGGACTCTCCACCATTCGTCGAAAGAGCGATGGACGTACCACAATTGTATCAATCTGCTTCGAACTTGCTACCATTCTTATCTCCACAGGCTGAGTCATAGCCGAGATCTGCACCTCGGGCGAGTACCCCACTTCGTAGCCTATTGACTGACCAACCAGTCGAAAAATACCAGGCTCGACACCAGTTATCGTAAACTCTCCATTGATGTTTGTCACCGCACCGCGTTGTGGCTGTCCATCAACTGTCACCGCAACATATGACAATGGTTGACGTGTGACATCGTTTATCACTGTGCCGCTTATCGAGAAGGTGCGCGTCGCTGCCAAGGAGGATGATAGCAGCAACAAAAGGTTAAATATGAGAAGTAGATATTTTTTCATTAAATGCAGTTTTGTTTTAAGTTACAAAAGTACTATTTCCACGCCATAGTATGCAAAAAGCGGGATAATTTTGTGTAAAGAGTGACAAAATTACTACCTTTGCACCAATTGAACAAAATGACACATTAAAAAAAATGGAGCAAAAACACCCCACAGCAATACTTCTGATGCACTGCCCTGACAGAGAGGGTATCATCGCAATAGCCTCTAACTTCATAAAGAATCATGGCGGAAATGTTATCAACCTCGATCAGCATGTCGATCGTGAGGAGGGGATATTTTTTATGCGCGTAGAGTGGGATTTGACAAATTTCGATATCTCTCGCGAGAGTATGCGTGAGCTATTTGCCCGTACATTCTCGAAAAAATATGGTGTTACATTCGAGCTATACTTCTCCGACGAGAAGCCTCGTATGGCAATCTTCGTATCGAAGATGTCACACTGCTTGTATGATCTATTGGCACGCTATACAGCTGGCGAGTGGCATGTTGAGATTCCACTTATTGTGAGCAACCATCCAGATATGGAGTCGGCAGCTCGCAGATTCGACATTCCATACCACCATATTCCAATCACAAAGGAGAACAAGGATGAGCAGGAGGCGTATACACTCGAACTTCTGAAGAGCAATAAGATTGACTTTGTGGTACTTGCACGCTACATGCAGATCATCACAGAGAACTTTATTAGCCACTATCCAAACAATATAATCAATATCCACCACTCTTTCCTCCCTGCATTTGTTGGTGCAAAGCCATACCATGCGGCACACGCAAGGGGTGTGAAGTTGATCGGTGCAACGAGTCACTATGTAACATCGGATCTCGATGCAGGCCCAATCATCGAGCAGAATATCACACGTATATCACACCGCGACACAGTGGAGAGCTTAGTTCGTAAAGGACGCGATTTGGAGAAGATCGTACTTTCTCAAGCTGTAGAACAGCATATACAGCATAAGATTCTGACCTATAAAAATAAGACTATCTTATTTACATAATATTCGTGTTCGATAAAACTTTTCTATCAGTCCCACTTGAGATACGAAATTGAAAATTTCGTCATCCTGAACTTGTTTCAGGATCTCTGTAAATAGTCTGAAACACTGACAATTAGGGATCCTGAAACAAGTTCAGGATGACGACTCTGGTGAGTCGAAACGAGGTGCCAACATAGATCGCAAACTTTTTCGAACACTAAGAATCTGTTTAAATTTTTCTCATCTAATTTGTTAAGGATCTGTCACTTCACTTTTCTCTTTTTGCACTCGTTACATAGCTATTGCTATGCGCCTCGCACAAAGAAGAGAAAATTAAAGCAACATCTCTCTTAACAATTTTAGCGAGAAAAACTTAAACCGATTCTAAGAATCAGGAGCGAGTGACCATCAAATCACTCGCTCCTGATTTTTTTTACTTTTCGAGCAACAGCCAATTTATATTCGCAGTCTTGGTATTGCCAGGCTCTGCCTTGAATACAACACAGATATCGTGAACTCCCGTTAGCTTGGTCTCGATATCGGCATTCACCGTTATCCAACTCTCCCATCCTCCTGTAAAGGTGATTGGGAATTTGGCGATAAGTTCACCTTTGGATGTTGATTTGCGCACCTCCACAACTCCATTTCGCTGACCACTTGCCATTCGAGCCTGCATCTTTGTGGCACTGCCATCTCCGAAATCAACCCTCTGGAATGTCACATTAGCCCCTGTTCGAGCCTCTGCAACCATCCATCCCGTTGGTTCGTCTCCACCCATAAATACCGACTGCGCACCGCTCATAAGCTCTGTTCTGTCGATCTGGATTGTATCTCCAACCATTGGAGCTCCGATTCCTCGAAGTGTTGGGCGGACTTTGCGAATTGAGCCATCTGGCTTAAACTCCATATAGTCGGCGCACATACTTCGCATCTTATTGAAACCGCTGATGTGCCAAAAGTGATAGAATAGAATCCATTGACCATTATATTCGACCACAGAGTGGTGGTTCGTTCCATTGTCGATATTATCCATAATTTTACCACAATATTGGTAAGGGCCCATCGGTTTATCACTTGTTGCATAGCCAATTGTGTAACCCTCCTCTGCAAATACATGTGCAAAAGTTAGATAGTAAACGCCATCCTTTTTGAATGGGAATGCCCCCTCTTTATACCCCTTTGGAAGCCCTTCAACAACAATTGGATCGGCTGTAATTTTACGCATATCATCCGACAGAGGGGCTACATATAGGGTCTGACCGCCACCAAAGAAGAGATAGGCTTGGTTATCCGCATCATCCAACAACAGACCAGGGTCGATACCCGACACACTCTCGATAAAGCTCTCCTCCCACTTGAAAGGACCTTCAGGGCGATCACTCACACCAACTCCGATACGTCTGAATGCACTATCATTAGCTGGTTTAGCTGGGTAAAAATAGTAATATTTCCCATCTTTTTCGATGCAATCGGGTGCCCACATAGCATATGTATCTCGCTCGCCCCAAGGCACATCGTTCTCCTTTAGCACCCAACCATAGTCATGCCATGTAGAGCCACCCTCCAGAGAGAATGCGTGGTAGCCAGGCATGCAGAAGCGAGGCATATCAACCCCTGGAGGAGGGACTTGATCCGATGATGGATATACAAAGAGCCGACCCTCATGCACTCTGGCTGTGGGGTCGGCTGTATACATATGTGTAACTAATGGATTCTGTGAGATCGCAACTGTAGATGTTACGAGCAACGCTGAGGTTAGTAGTAGATTTTTCATAATTATGATTTTAATTTTTTAAGCTCTTGACAAAGATACAAAAAAACATCAATCACAACTCATAGAATCTACGATTATTTACCAAATTTATAGGCGTACAATAGTCCAAATGTATGTGGGGCTGTTGTGGTTGTCTTGTTTACGAAATGTGCATATTGATAGAATGCAGTGAGTTTAGAGTTGCTAGTAAGTGTATAATCGACACCCGCTTGCGACCTTATTCGCGAAAGAATCATCCCCTCATTTGTATGGTTATAGATCTCTGTATAGATATATGGAACAGTTCTGTATTCTCCATTCGAGTAGCTGATTTTGAGGCGTGTGCGAAGTAGGTTTGTAGGGTCACCATCGACCGAGTTATTAAATACACAACCCTGCACATTTGTGGTCTCTAGCCTCTCGCGTAGTGCGAATTTTAGATCTCTCCAACGTAGAGTCTCCTCAAAAGCCAAGATATAGCGATGCTTTATAGATGGCGAATCGTCGCCCTCCTTCACCAAAAATGCATATCCTCCACTCACCTTTAGCCATTTTAGAGGATCGAACACTGCAAAAACTGAAGTTCGAGAATCTCTAAAAGATCCGAAGTTGTTAGTTGAACGAATCTCTTGGTCTAGAAAGAATGAAAATTGACCATACTGTGGCGAGGTAACTCGTCCTCTAAGTGATGATATAACACCATCTTTATCCGTAGATAGATTCTCTGCCGATGCCGAAAAACTCACCCCCACAAGAATAAAACCCAATAACAGAGCAATAGATCTCCTTATACCCATAGCAACAAAATTTTAATTGAAAAATAATTATTTCGCAACAAAGGTACATTTTATATCTTAAAAACAAAGAGGTCGACTGGATTTTCGCCCAATCGACCCATTGCTTTAACATAATTTTAACACAACTGTAACATCAAGTAGTGTAAAACAATTATTGCCATATTTTTAAAAGCACTCTTGAAGCTATATTTTTCACTATTAAATTTCAGTATA
>JBCQUC010000037.1:0-19590 GCA_047174275.1 Rikenellaceae bacterium
TCCGTGTTTACGAATTATACATCGCCACACGTCTGTGAGACCTCCCCAGATAAGAGTATAATCTTTCCGCCTTATACCTGCCAGATTTACTAACAACGATTCCGAATAGTTATCGGGACTTTGTGACCTTTTGCTCACTTACCCTCGTTGCCAGCCTTGTATCTGATTTCTGTTCGTCAGGTCAGACTTTTACCTCCAGATTCCTTCTGATTCCACCTCTCGATGGACACCCTTGCTATTGGCTAGACACTTCCCACTATTAGGGCGTGTTTGGGACTTGCACCCTTTAGATTATACCCATGCTGGGCGTACAAAAGAGGCTGCCCTCAAATCACATTCGTGATTTTGGACAGCCTCTAACAATCTATTCAATCAAGATCAACTCCAACCTGAGTATACATAATTATCCCCACTATTCCATCCCTCATTTTGTATCATAACACCATTTGATAGTTCGATCTCAGTACTAGGTATCATCCAGAACCCGCGAGTTGCTTTGTAACGACTAACATATCCACCACCTAGATCCGATGGCATAACAGCATCTGCACCTCGATTTACAACTGCAATGCCAGCTTGATTTCCAAGTAGATCTTCGGCAATATGCCATCTTCGAATGTCATTCCATCGTACACCCTCAAACGAAAGCTCCCAACGACGTTCTTTCTGAATATTCTCCAAAGAATAAGCTACTGCATCTAACCCCGCACGTGCTCGGACTTGGTTCATACCATCTGCTGTCTCCGATAGCTCTGAATGCATCAACAAGATATCCGCAAAACGCATAAGTGGGAAATCGGTAATCTGGCCTTGTAGGTAGTGATTGTTAGCACCGTAATACTGATATGTAAATGTACTATACCAAGTAGAGCCATCTGAACTCATCGAACTTATTGGCATGAACTTTTTAGCTCTATATAGAGTCTCCTCCCAAGAATCAAACCCAGCATAATCTTCAACGTATATTGGACACTCATCTTCCAGTGATATGATGCTTCCAACTCGACGAATATCATTAGGGTTCTCGGCTTCCCACTCATCCCAAAGCTGAGGGCATACAGAACCCATAGCCCAACCTCCGCCATAAGGATAAGTATTATCAGAGGAAAGTTTAGTTGGAAGTCCTGACCAGATAACAAAAAAGTTACGATAAGAAACATTACTACCTCCCAAAAGACCAAATTTATAAGAGTACATAATTTCTTTATTATTATCACCCTCCCATTTAAGATTGTTTTCTAGACTATAATCCCAATATGCACCAGTATATTCATTCGAATATGCCCAAAGATTTCTAAAATCTGAGACTAAACCGTGACCACTATTATTGATGCAATCTGCGAGATATTCCACCATCTCACTACGAGTTAATGTCTCGCCATTGTTAAGTGGCATACTATCTTTTTCATAGAAGCCAGTGTAGAATAGAAATACACGCGCAAGAAATCCCTCGGCTGCCCATGTTGTTGCAACACCTGAACGAGTTGTATCAAATTGACTTCGCTCTAACAGATCGATTGCATTTACAAAATCCGAGCCAATTTGAGCATATAACTCGTCAACCGTTGCTTGTGTAAGATCATAATCTGTTGTTTTAAGAGGCATTGGAATATTCTCAAATTGCTGTCCTAACTCCCAATAAAATAAAGCTCTTAAAAAGTAAGCCTCACCAAGCATATGGTTCTTCTCTGCCTCATCAGAGAATCCTGTACAGTTATCAATTGACTCAATAATCAAATTTGCTCGATAGATACCCTTATAACGATATTGATAAAAATAGATATGATCATCTACTGTTGAAGCCATCAATTTATCAAGGCACTGCACATTATAGGATGTGATACCTGATCCTCCCAATCGCTCATCTGAGGCACACTCACCAGCGAAATATGGCGTAGATCTAATGCTATTATTTATATATGATGTCTGTGATGCATATGCTCCTGTTACCAAATCTTGCACATCATCTGCTGTCGCTGGGAAATTACCCGAATTTCGCACAGTATAACTCTCTGTCTCTAGGTAGTCATTACATCCTACCAAAGAGACTGCCGCTATTAATATTGCTGCTATATTTTTTTTCATAATTTCTTATTCTTTAATTGATAAAACTCTTAGAATGTAATGTTAGCTCCGAATACTGTTGACTTTGCACTTGGATAGTAACCTAGGTCGATACCTGATGACCAACCATCAGTTCCACCATATCCAACCTCTGGATCCATACCATTATACTTTGTAATTGTGATATAGTTCTGCAATGAAGCGTATAGACGAAGTCTTTGCATAGGTGCATTTTTCCAAATTTTCTTAACATCAAATCCAAGTGTGATATTTTGAATCTTCAAATAATCAGCATCGTGGATATAAATATCCGATACATTAAGATAGTTAGCCTGACCACCAATACGTGGATATGTGTTAGACGTTCCCTCGCCTGTCCAACGATTATCATACGCCTCTTGAGTCCAGTTGTAGAATATCTTGTTAGTCTCAAGACGATATGCCTGTGCAATCTGAAGACCTAATGCAAATTTACCAACTACCGAGAAGTCCCAACCTCTCCATGCTAAAGATACATTGAAACCTCCAGTTACATCTGGGAATGGGTTTCCAATCTCTGTCTTATCATCCTCTGTAATCTCACCATCACCATTCACGTCTACATAAATAAGGTCACCTGGTTCAGCACCATCCATTGATGGTTTAGAGTCAATCTCCTCTTGATTTTGGAATATTCCATCTGTTTTGTATCCATAGAAATAACCGATTGGCATACCCTCCTCAGCTACATATAGATATGTAGTATTTTGGTCAAGAATATCGCTATTACCATAGATAATACCTGAATCATTTGCAATATTAAGAACAACATTCTTGTTATACGACGAATTAACACTAACACTGTACGATAGATCACCGATATTATCACGCCATGTCAATCCTAGCTCAACACCACGATTGCGAACATCTCCACCATTGATATATGACTCACTAACTCCATATGATCCTGGGATAGGAGCCTCGACTAACCAATCTTTAGTAACCTTGTTATAATAGTCGAATACAACTGATAGACGAGAGTTAAAGAAATAAGCGTCAAATCCAAGGTCCAACTGCTCTGAAGTCTCCCATGTTACATCTATGTTAGCCATTGAAGTTGAGTATGCACCCTGTTCAGTTGTAGACTTATCTGTTCCATAGTAATAATAAGAATCTGTCGAATATTCAATGTTCGACAAATATTGGAAGTTGTCGATATTACAGTTACCATTCTGTCCCCAACTAGCTCTGATCTTTAAGAAATCTAACCAACTAGAGCTATTTTGCATGAAATCCTCATTTGTTACAACCCAACCAGTAGATACTGATGGGAAGTAACCCCAACGATTACCCTCTGCAAACTTAGAGCTACCATCGGCACGCATCATGGCTGTGAATAGGTACTTCTCCTTGTAGTTATAGTTAACACGTCCAAATACAGAAGATAGCATATTGTCAACATATGGATAACCCGTCACTGATGTTACAGATGAATCAACACCCGAAGTGTTTGTTAACCATGCATAATCGAACTCCTCTGGAAATATCATATTGGTATTTGTCGCACTCATATACTCTCCTAATCCGCTCTTCTCGATTGATTGACCAAGGACAATATCGAATGAGTGGTCGTTCTTCATAGTAAAGTTATAATTTGCAGTGTTCTCCCATGTATATGCGAATGTCTCATAACTTGTTTGCGTTACTTCTTCTGAAGTATTTACAGTATTAGCACCTAAATCATACTCTGGAACTAACTCGCGATAAAACTGTGTTGTATTCTTATAACCTAGTGATGTCTTGAATGTTAGATTCTTTAGTGGTCTATATGCAACACTAACATTTCCAAAAAGACGACTGTTCTTTGTGAGATTTTGCGCCTCATAATCCATCAATGCCATCGGGTTGTAGGCATAACTATCTAATAGCCATCCCTCTGCATCTTTGTCAGCTGTGCTGTAATATTCACCTTCTGAATTATACACTGGCATAAGTGGTGATGCAACCATAGCATTTTGAATGTCATTATTATAGCGGTTACCAGTCGAAATACCTGTTTTTTGAGTGTGCGAATACATAATATTTGTATTTAATGTAAGCACATCCCAATCCTTATTCTTTATAAGTACGTTATCCATATTGGTACGAATGTTATGACGTGTTAAATTCGGCTCAACTGGAGCTCCGAATATTCCCTCTTGGTCAAAATAAGTATAACCAACAGAATACCTTGTCATATCAGTACCTCCTGTAATAGTTAATGAATGACTCTGCATTGGGGCATTCTCATTAGTCATCTCGTCGAACCAATCTGTACCAGTAAATGATCCATCTTCTACAGAATCTAGAATGTATTGTGGGATATAATCACTCCAATTGATTGATGATCCAATAGAGGCGTAATACTCCTCTTGAAGCTCCATGTACTCTTTGGCATCGCACATTTCAACCTTATTTGCAACATTTTGAATTGCATAATAGCCATCATAGGTTACATTAACACTTCCAGCCTTACCCCTTTTTGTAGTAACAAGTACAACTCCATTCGCAGCACGAGATCCATAGATAGCAGCAGATGCAGCATCCTTCAAGATGTCAATAGACTCAATATCAGATGCACTAATAAGTCCAAAGTCCGCACCAGCAACTCCATCAATAACATAAAGTGGAGATGAGTCTCCCATTGTACCCAAACCTCGAATAGTGATTGACTCTGTGCTACCAGGCATTCCAGAGGCAGCCGAGAAAGTAACTCCTGTCACTTTACTCTGCATAGAGTTAAATAGTCCTGCTGAACTTTGGCTAACTAGGTCGTCACTACTTACCTGAGAGGTAGCACCTGTAACCAGCTTCTTCTTCTGAACTCCATATCCTATCACTACCACCTCATCTAACTCTGTATTATCTGATGATAGTGTAATGTTAAGAGGTGCGTTACCAGCTACTAATTCCTGAGTCGCATAACCCACATACGACACCATAATAGTTGGATCGCTTCCTGTCAAACTCAGTGAGAACTCTCCATCAAGCCCTGTAGTTGTTCCGTTAAGCTGATTAGCTTTCTCAAGGATGTTTGCTCCAATTACTGGTATACCATCGCTATCAACGACAGTACCCGTTACACTTCTTGCCTCTTGGGCATACAAATCCACTGCAAGCAGGGATAAGCAGAAGAGTAATAAACAACTGAATAGTTTTTGTATCTTCATAAAAATAAGTTTTAAGTCCTAATTTGTTTTGGAGTATAGGCAAATTAGGCGGTTAATAAAGAATGAATGTTTTATCGAATATTGTGGCATCTGTTGTTAGTTGTCATACAACATATGTCTTATGTAGTGCAAATGTATGTATAAATAATTATACTACCAAAATAATTTGCATAAAATTTAACCAAATTTTAATTAAAAAATAATATTAGATAAGTAACCACACAAACTCGTGTGATTTAGGAGTAAAATATTACTTAACGGCGTATTTAGATAAAAATATTAAAATATATATACGTATGTACAGCTACTATTTATTGAAACACTTCTCGTGAATTGCGTGAATCGCATCATTCAACACCTGTGATTCTAGCTTGATGATCTCTTTTAGACTCTTTCCCTCGTATGGTGAGACGTAATCCGTAGTGTCATCGTCACTAAGTAGGAACTTGTAGCCCAGATCAATTGATGGATCTTGATACTTATCCATTTGGCTCAGTAACTCTGGCTGCAATCTCTCTACTACTGACTTGTATTCAGGATCGTTATAGTAGTTAATTAGCTCTGATGGATCTCTCTCCATATCGAACAACCACGGTGTATCACGGCATGAAAGGACTAGTTTATATCGCCCATCTAGTGCCGCAGTCCAGACATTGAATGGTGAGTCTGTTGTATAGATAATACGATCTGACTCAATCACCTCCATGTCGCTCAGATATGTTGCAGAGTCATCAATTCCATGTGTCTCATAAGGGATCTGCTCGGCTCCCATGAGACCTAAGATTGTTGGGACAAAATCACATGTTGTATAGCTCTTTTTGTTTATACTTCCACTCTTTATGTGATTGGGATAGCGGATGGCAAATGGGATTCTCATCGCTGCATCATATGGCACACCTTTGTCCATCTTGTGGTGCTCATACATCATATCACCGTGATCCGATGTAAAGACTACAATTGTATTATCTGCCAACCCATTATCATCCAAGAAATCCAAGACACGACCAATATTATCATCAATACACTTCACCATTGCAAAGTATTCACGTACCTGATTAGGATTGAAGTTTTGCGACTCATTTTTACCTCCAATTGCCCACTTTGGACGCTCTGAAACGATTGTCTCCTCCATGCTCTTTGGTCGCTCGACCTTCATATCTTTGAACATTGAGGTGTATGGTTCACGACCAATATTTGGAGAGTGTGGATCTGGAATAGAGAGCATCATACAAAATGGTTTATCCTTGTCTCGCTCCAACATCTCGATACACCTATTTGTCAAGAAGTCGGTACTATACATCGCTGGATCAACAACATCTGGAGTCTTATTAGAGGCTACAATATCGTTTGGTTCGCCCACAATCTTATACCATTTACTATGGTTCGTCTCAAAGACATAACTACGATCCATATATCCAAAATCGTAGCCAGGACTTATGTATAGTTTATTGACGTGTGGTGTTCCAGCCAAATGCCACTTGCCCACATAATCGGTCTGATAACCCTCTCGACGTAACATCTCGGCATAGGTAATAAGGTTTGCATCCATCGACATGCCGTTGATTGGAGCACCCGTAGCTACGGGATAGAGACCTGTCTGGAACGATGCACGAGATGGTGTACTCACTGGGCTCGAAGCATAATAATTTGTGCAGATCATACCCTCATTTGCGATACGATCTATATTTGGAGTCTCGACAAATGCCTCACGCCCCCAAGTATATGCTTGTGATTCTGGTATCAAATCTCGATAACAGCCTAATGTCCTGAGACTCTGCTCATCGGTTTGAATTATCAACAAATTGGCTCTTTGCTGCTGAGTTTTAGCAGGTGTGCTGCACCCTGCGAAAGAGGATGCAGCAGCTATTGCAGGTAAAATATAATGTGGTTTCATATACTCATTATTTTAATGAGAAATAGTTCAGTTTATCCTCATCAACCTCGATTCCTAGACCAGCTCCTGTTGGTACGTCAATATAGCCATTAACTGCTGTAAATGGTTTTGTTATCAACTCCTCTCGGATGCGATTTGGGCTACGGTCAAACTCCAAGAGTGGTTGCTTGTCGAAGAGTCGTCCAGGTGAATATTGCAAATTTGCTGTGATGTGGAGGTTAGCAGAGATAATAATTCCTGTACCCCAGTTGTGCGGTGTCATCTCTACGTGATAGGTATTTGCGATTGTCGAGATACGTTTCTGCTCGGTGATTCCTCCCGTTGTACCCGTCTCAGGCTGGATAAAATCTACACATCTATTCTCTAGCAATGTCTTGAAGCCATCGCAACGGAACTCGCACTCGCCTGCTGCAATCGGAATATTTGTCTTGCTGCGAAGCTCTCTAAAACCTGCGTAATCATCTGGTGAGATTGGCTCCTCGAACCACATGATGTCGTACTCCTCAATCTTGCGTGCTAGCTCAATCGCCTCACGAACGTTGTATGCGTGGTTTGAGTCAACGCCTAGTTTTACATCATCACCGATTGCCTTTCGGATCGCTGCGACATTCTTAATATCCTGCTCGATACCCAAACCAACCTTCATCTTAACGGCTGAATAACCCTCGTTTTTGTAACCCTCAGCCTCATCTGCCAACATCTGCTCCATGCATCCCTCCATGCGATCAGTAAAGTAGAGACCTGTTGCATAGACTTGTACCTTCTCACGTTTGCGGCCACCCAAGAGTGTTGATATAGGTTGATTTAGGATCTTTCCCTTCAAGTCCCATATCGCAACATCTATTGCACTTATTGCCGACGAAAGGATTCCCTTACGTGCATAGTCGATCGAACGACGGAACATATCGCCCCATATAACATCACTATCAAGTGGTGATTTGCCGATCACGATCGGTGTCAAAAAATCAATACCTGCCTTGATGATATTCGCAGGTCCATAACCCTCACCCCAACCTACAAGACCGCTCTCAGTTGTGATCTTCACGACACAAATCAAGCGTGACGCATAATCAAATTGTGAAAAATAAAATCTTTCATCCAAAGTGTCAGAGAGCAAA
Source organism: Rikenellaceae bacterium (assembly GCA_047174275.1). Taxonomy (GTDB): domain Bacteria; phylum Bacteroidota; class Bacteroidia; order Bacteroidales; family Rikenellaceae; genus Alistipes. Next base: position 8,265 of record JBCQUC010000037.1, read on the forward strand.
AATGTCTCTATACTTTTAACCTTCATCTCTATATTTTTTTATAATTTTACAATGCTGGAAGCATATCCTTAAATGTCAAGATCAAACATGCAACGATAAGAACTGCTGCTGCTGCCGACATCAATGCGAATGACTTTTTGGTACCTGCCCACTCGCCACTAACAAATCCCCAAATATTACCAAAGATCAATGACAACGCCAACATAACTGGCCATGTAATTACATTTCCAAGCTCACCCATCGAAACTGCAACGATTCCGCTCAAACCAAGTGGCAAGAACCACAAGAATCCTGTTATAATAGCCCATACTGATGATGAACGATACTCGTTAGATCCAATCTTCGAAAAATCGCCCCAAGTTTTATTCTTACAAAGCAAGAAAACCGCATATCCAAGATTCATCAATAGACCTCCAAATACAACTGTTGCACGTGCTGGAAGAGCCGAGTTCACATCGGTCATTCCTAACGATTTAGCACTTTCGACAATTGGATTTGCCTCCTCGAAACCGATGTTCAACAATGCAGACAGAACTCCCGATAGAGTTACGATAATAAGACCAGTCATAAGACTCTTTTTAGCCCCACTATTTTCAACATTATTCTGCTCCTTATCTCGCAAAATTCCCGAATATGCCGACATTGCAACTCCGATCAACATCGTTACAACTCCGATAATCACATAGTTGAATGATGGAAGCTCCGTAGCACCCTCTATTCCAAACAACGGAATGATTGCTCCAAGACCTCCTGCAAGTCCCATCACCACACCATTTGTAATAGAGACCCCGACATATCCGACGCTCACCCCAAATAGAATACCTCCGATTCCCCATAAAAATCCAAGTAGAATCGACATCTTCAAAACCTCTGAATCGGTCGCAAAGATCGCATTAAAGAACTCGCCCGAACCCGAAACTCCCCATAAAATCGGGATGATTAACATCGCAAATAACGAGTAGATAAACCAGAATGCCTCCCATGATAGAGGTGGTTGTTTCTTCATTCCCATTCCGAAGCTGCCTTGCGCAAATCCTGCTAGTAGCAGCAATACTATTCCTGTAAGTGTCATAATTTTGTAGTTTTATAGTTATTTATTATTTATCTGATCGTGTGTTGTCTGACAAATATAGGGATAAAAAAAGATAGTTCAAAATAATTGACTATCTTTTTTAAATATTTATTAGATTATTGGGTTACACTACTTATCTATAGCACCTCACCTCAAATATCTTAATATTCGGAGCCCCATAACTCTCTTCGAACTTTACTCTTATAGATTTAGTGACGACACGTTCAAATCCTAATTTAATCAAGCGATGCAAATTATCATTATGTCTCGACATTTCAATCCAACGCCCATCAATATTAGCCTCTACTTTAAGTGCCTTAACCATTTCGATCGGCATGCCATCTGGACGACCTTTGAACTTATCTGTATTTGGATGAATTTGAATCTCTCTATTTATTGAGCTATCACATTTTAAGTGCAACTCCGAGATCTCAATCTCTTCATCCCACTCCATTGTGAGGGTCGGCGTTCTATCCTTCGATGTCCAGTGGTGAATCTTATCTACCTCATCACGACTATAACCATCTGTAAGCAACTTTACATCTCCCGAACTTGTTGAACTTGCTGAAATCTTCGCATTTCGTGCTAGATCCAAGTTGTCAGCAGCAGGACGATGCGGAATATACATATCATCTCGAAGCAGAGTCTCTTGTAGCTCATTTATATATTGTTCATATACTCCGCGAGGTGACACCCCCTTTGCCAAACAGATCGTTGCAGCAGTTCCAGCAGCTTGCCCCATCATACCACACATCGCGATGAGACGAGTTCCCGAAAGTGCGATATGTGTAGCACTGTAATTTCTTCCAGCAAAAAATAGATTTGCAATATTTTTTGAATACAAACAACGATATGGAATCTCCGTCATCTTTGTGAAATTCTGATGAAAGAAACTAGCTGGATCATCTGGATTTTCTATTCCACCTGGGCAGTGCTCATCCAACGACCATCCTCCTGCATATGCAATTGCATCATCAAAATGTTTATACTCCGTAAGATCACTCTCCTTCAAAATATAATCACCCATAAATCTTCGAGATTCACGCCTTCCAATAGTTGAGCCGACCCAATCTAGTGCAAGATTCTCAGCTTCAGGATATGCACCCGAATTTTTCACATAGTCCCAAGCTCCATAGAGGTATGCAAGTAATTTATGTCGATTCTCATTTGTGTCTAATACAACATCTAAATCACTACTCAACTCCACCCACCAAAACCCACAATTAAGCTGCGATATTCCACGCTTATTCATCTTCGAGGGATCATACTTAATAGCAAATGTTGGAGGATTAAACTTCACTGGACGTCCCATATCTTTGGTGCTCAACTGAATGCTATCACCCATAACCCATCCATCTGGCTTATCTGGTGCATACTTCTCACCAAATTCCGCTTTACCCTCACGACCATAACGATACTCCGCTCCTGCACTTGCCGCTAACTGTCCATCGCCCGAACAATCAATGAAAATATCTGATTCGATCGTTACTCTCGACTCTGTAGCTTGTTGGAAACAGATAGCTTTTTTTATTTTGTTTCCATCCATGACAGCTTCAATTGCATGGGTCTCTAACATCAATGTGATATTTTTATTACGAGTAACATAATCATACATCACATGATCCCAAACCTCCCATGACATCTGCGGATTGTAGTAGATATTCTCTAACTGAATCTCCTCTACAATTCCTGTTTCACGATCTACCTTAAATTTATTTTTGAAATGGTACGAACCATTAACTGGCACATGAACCTCACTTGAAGCGTTACCCCCCAAGACAGATCTATTCTGGACTAGAACAACCTTTGCACCATGACGTGCGGCTGCAACGGCTGCCGAAATTCCAGCTATTCCACCACCTATAACAGCGACATCAAATTTGTATTTTTGATCCTTATTAATCGTTTTAATATCCCTTGATCCGAGATATTTCCAATCGTCATTGCTAGAGTTCATCCAGCAACCACTACTCATAGCACCAACTTTCTTCTCCTCTTGACATGCTGAGAGGACTCCACTTGTAGCAACAGCTACAGTAGAGAGCCCCATTATCTTTAAAAATTCTTTCCTATTCATTTGTTAAGTTCATTTAATAGGTGTGGTTATCTCTATTCGTAGGTCTCTTTCCACCAATCTTGAGCCATTTCGTGCTCTCGAAGTGGGTCGAAGTTTGGATTTGGTGTTGGCATCCCTGCATTTATATTTTTTTGCCACTTGTGTAGATCATTTAATAGATCAGCAGCAATCGCAGGTTTTGTCTTTGCTAAGTTGACAATCTCGCTAATGTCGTTCACCACATCATATAGTTCTATGCTGCCATCCGAAAAGTTCTCGATAAGTTTGTAGTCACCCTTACGGATCGCACCCATCGGCATGCGAGTCCACATATTTGTTGGGAAGTGCCAGTAAACTGCATCTCGATCCAAAGACTCTACCTCACCTTTAATAAGTGGCACTAAACTTAACCCATCGGCGACTTGATCTTTTGGAGCTTTACCATATCCAAGCTCCACGAATGTTGAGAATAGATCGTAATTTATAACAACCTCATCACACACACTACCTGCCGCAACCTTATTAGGCCATCTCACTAACATCGGAACGTGGATTCCACCTTCATAGAGGCAACCTTTTTGATCACGATATGGATCATTGCATCCAGCAAGAGGTGTGGTCAACATCATATCATACTCTAAACCACCATTATCTGAACCAAAGACAACTACAGTGTTATCAGCCAACCCAAGTTTATCTAACTCCGCAAGCACCATCTCTACTGACTCGTCAACCATCTGAATCATTGATAGATACTCAGGATGAATAGAAACGTCACCTGTTTTACGGATCTTAGCTTCATATCTCTTTAGCATCGCCTTTGGAGCTTCGAGTGGAGCGTGAACGAGATTGTGACTTACGCACAAGAAGAATGGATTATCCTTGTTCGCACGCATAAACTCAATTGACTTCGCTGTAATATCGCCAGTCTGTTTGATGTTATTTTTCTTTGCATACTCCTTCAACTCAGGATCTGAGACCTTTACATCGCAACCTCCAAAACCCTCAGCCTCTGGAGTTCGTCCTGCGTGCCATTTACCAAATAGTGCACAATTGTAACCTGCATCAGTCAATATGTCTGCATATGTCTCAATCTCCTCGGGTAGCTCCTCCTTAAACTCAGGAGACTGCAACTTAGCATATGGTCGATCATGACATCCGATCACCTCCCACACTCCGTGACGAGCTGTGTTCTGCCCCGAAAGAATAGATGTTCGTGTTGCAGAGCTAACAGGAGATGCGTAGGCTTGAGTAAAGAGCATACTTTCACTCGCAAGTTTGTCGATCACGGGAGTCTCTGACATAGTACTTCCGTAACATCCCAAATCCTTGATACCCAAATCATCAATCAAGATAAACAAAATGTTAGGGTCATCACTCTTTGCAGCCGAAGCTGTAATAGGTTGAGTCGCAATGCAAGCTACAGTCAAAAACCCACATTTAGTAAATAGATTGTCCATTTCCTTATTTATTTTATAGAAGTTATTTGCAATAGTGAAAATGTTGGAAGACAATCATGACACACGATGTCCGACAACATACAAATGTATGGATAAAATTTCTCATATGCAATAAAAAACTGAAAAAAATCATTTTATTTTTAAACTTTCATTATCACACATGCATTATAAGTAGTGTAAAACAATTATCGCCATATTTTTAAAAGCACTCTTGGAGCGATATTTTTCACTATTAAATCTCAGTATAGAACCACTATATTTTCGATTAAATAGCAAAAAATCTCATCTCCAATAGTACTCTTAAAAACACACCAATAATTATTTTACCCTACTTAGATGATAATTTACAAATAGGTAAACTAATTTCAATAATGACGAATAATATCGTAGGAGCTGTAATATATATAGGTGCGCAATTACTCCAAAAAAATAATTATTATTTTAACTGTTTTTTTTGGATTATATAAAAATAAAGTTGTATATTTGTCAGACAACACATAACGGATGCCCAAGCGTTCGATTAAATAAGAAATTACAAACCAAAATATTTTATTAAAATGAGGACAAAACTTCTAACTTCAATTCTACTTTCGAGTGCAATATTCACGAGCTTTGCACAGAGCAATGCTTATGTCGGGGCTACGGAGGATGCTTACGTCAAAGTTCACGGTATCAATATGGGAGATGTTGAGTGGACAGATGGATTCTGGAAAGAGCGTTTCGATTTGGTAATGCCAAACTTAGTTCCTGCTCAGTACAAATATTTCATGGAGTTTTCGGAGGATAACTTCCGCAAGCTAGCTGGTGAGATGGAGATGGGTGATGGTTTCAAGGGAACATATTGGCAAGATGGTGACTACTACAAATGGTTGGAGGCTCAAGTGGGGGTCTACTCTGTAACTAAAGATCCTGAGCTATTGAAGCAGATTAACGAAAAGGCTGCTACCATCGCAAAGTCAATAGATGATGATGGATACTCAACGACTCATATTCAGATCGGATATGGTGTAACAGGTTCTGAACGAGCTTGGAATAAACCATTTAAGCATAACAAACGTTTCGCAGCAGTTGGTGAGCATGAGACATATAACATGGGACACCTATTAACATTGGCTTGTACTCACTACCGTGTAACGGGAGATCGCACACTTCTTGATGCAGCAATTAAGGTTGGTGATTATCTGGATGGTTATTTCCAAGAGGTAACTCCAGAGCTATCGGATGTTGACTTTAACCCAACTCAAATCATGGGACTTATGGAGTTGTATCGTGTGACTGGCGAGAAGAGATATATGGATCTAGCTGATCGTTTCGTTACAGGTCGTGGTCACAAAAAGGGAAAGACTCAGAATCAGAATGATACTAAGCTTCGTGAGGAGACACGTGCTGTAGGTCACGCAGTTCTTGGTCCAGTACTCTACATCGGTGCTGCTGATTTGGTTGCTGAGACAAACGACCAAGAGTTAAAACTAGCGTTGATAAATATTTGGGACGATATCTATACTCGCAAGGCATCATTCACAGGAGGTTTAGGAAATGTTCACCGTGGTGGATCAGAGACTCCTCGCAACGCTACAGAGTGTGTTCATGAGGCGTTCGGAAAGCCTTACCACCTACAGAGTGCAACGGCTTATAACGAGACTTGTGCAACATATTATGGTGCTTACTTCTCGTGGAGAATGTTCATGTTGACAGGTGATCCAAAGTATGTCGACGTGATGGAGAAGTCATTCTACAACAACCTATCTGCTATGCAGTTAGATGGTAAGAGTTTCTTCTACACAAATGTGCTTAGATGGTATGGTGAGGATCACAACATCCTATCTTTGGACTTTCATCAACGTTGGACTGAGGAGTGTACTTGTGTATGTTGCCCAACAAGTGTAGTTCGTTTCTTGGCTGAGACTAAGGAGTATGCTTATGCAAAGGATGATAATTCACTATATGTAACACTATACGGAAGTAACGATATTGACACAGAGATCAACGGACAAAATGTGAAGTTCATCCAAAAGAGTGACTATCCATGGTCTGAGGATATCTCGATGAAGTATGATGGAGTAAAAGGTGCTGAGTTCTCATTGAAACTTCGTATTCCTGCTTGGGCAGATGGTGCTACATTGAAAGTTAATGGTGTTGATTTGGGTATTAGAACGGGAACATTTGCAGTGGTTAATCGTAAGTGGAGTGCTGGTGATAAGGTCGAGTTAACCCTGCCAATGCGCCCAATCATCAACGAGGCGAACCCAATGGTCGAGGAGGTTCGTAATCAGGTAGCTATCTCTTATGGTCCTTTGGCATATTGCGTTGAGGGTAAGGATCTTCCAAAGGGTGTGACAATTGACAATTTATTGCTACCTCTCGATACTCAATTTGAGGTCAACAAAGAGGAGATCTTGGGAGGTGTTAAGACAATCACGGCGGATGCATTGGTTCGTACAACACCATTTGATAAGAGTAATCTATATGCTCCTTTGAAGAGTGAGTATAAAGATGTGAAAATCAAGTTTATACCATATTACACATGGTCTAATCGTGGCGAGTACGAGATGAGTGTATTCTTGCCTGCTAAGTGGTAATTTTAAAATTGTAACAAATGAAATCAACAATAGTAAATAGTACAATGCTAGGTTTGGCAATTGCTGGAGGAGTCGCTCCAGCAACTGCTGCCAAATCAAATGAAAAGATGAATATCGTATTGTTATTCGTCGATGATTTAGGATGGGCAGATGTTGGCTTCCGTAACCCTAAATTTGACACCCCCAACACCGATCAACTGTTCCGTGACGGTATGTCATTCGAACGCGCATATGTTGGTCAACCAGCGTCGAGTGCTAGTCGTGCATCGCTTATGACAGGTATGGAGCCTGTTCGCACAGGTGTAGTTCGTCATATCGAGAATAAAGATGCAGCAAGCGGCCGCAAATATAATATGTGGGATGGAGATCCAACACTTATGCCATCGCTTAACTACCTACCTTTGGAGTTTAAAACCTATGCAGAGCGTATGAGCGAGCTAGGATATTACAATATGTTTGTCGGTAAGTGGCACTTGGGAGAGCCTGAGTATTGGGCTGAGCATCAGGGTTTTGACGAGGTTTGGGGTGAGTCTGAATTCGGCAATGTGTCAGATTATTTTGCACCATTCTTCAAATATCCAAAAGGAGAAGACACCACAAAAGATACAGCTAAAAAGGGTGAGTTCATGACCGATTACTTAACTGATAAAGCTGTTGAGATGATCGAGAATTACGACAAGGATCAGCCATTCATGATGTCGTTCTCATACTACAATGTACACACTCCAAATCAAGGTCGTCCAGAACTCGTAGAACACTACATGAAGCGAGGAATGAGTCGCAAAGATGCTAACTATGCTGCTCAGGTTGCGGTGGTTGACAAGTCGGTTGGTCAGATCCGCAAGGCGATCGAGGATAAGGGAATATCAGACAACACCGTGATCATCTATTTCTCGGATCAGGGCGGTTACTTCACAAACTATCCACTACGAGGACGCAAAGATATTCATGACACACTAGCTGAGGGAGGAATCCGTGTTCCAATGGCGGTTTACTATCCCGGGGTAACAAAGGCTGGGTCTACAACAGAGGTTCCAGTTCAGGCGATCGACTTCTTCCCAACATTTGTGGAGATAGCAGGTGGAAATCCAAAGTCAGATAAGCTGGTTAATGGTGTAAGTTTGATGCCACTTTTGAAAGGCAAGACGATTAAAGAGCGTGATATTCACTTCTTTAGAGCCTACATAGAGCAATATGCAGCGATGATAGATGGTAATTGGAAGATCATCAAATATATGCCAGAGAAGGATAAAATGTCAGATCCATGCACATACGAGATGTACAACATCACTAACGACATGAGCGAGACAACAGACCTTCAGAAGATGTATCCAGAGCGTTTCGAGGCGATGAAAAAACGCTTACGTGCGTGGGAGGTAGAGGCTGTTCCAGAGTATAAAAATGATTACCGTAAACGTTATAACTTCTAAAATTATGAATTTCGGATATAAAAAAATGTATATTGATGGTCAGCTATGCGATAGCGTAGCTGGCACAACAAAAGATATTATTAGTCCTGCAACAGGTGAGGTGATCGCAACACTTGCCATCGCTTCAAAGGAGGATACAGAGCTAGCACTTGTCTCAGCTCAAAAGGGTTTTGACTATTGGTCAAAGCTCTCTATTGCAGAGCGTAACGAGTGGATATATAAACTCCGTGCAGCAATAATCGAGCGTCAAGATGAGATCCACTACGCTGTGATGTATGAGATGGGTAAGACTTGGGAGTCGGCAGATGAGGATATAAACATGTTGATCGACGCTCTTGATTACTACGCTAATGAGATCTTGCGTTATCGCTCGGAGATGTTGCCAGATATTGCTGGAACTCACGCACATATGTTGGTTCATGAGCCTCGTGGAGTGGCAGTTGGAATCTTGGCGTGGAACTTCCCGATTTTGAATGTCGCTTATAAGATTGCTCCTGCTTTGGCCGCTGGATGTTCGATCATTCTTCGACCATCGGTTGACTCGCCTGTTTCGGCATATATCGTCGGTGAGATCGCTGCATCTATCGGCTTCCCATCGGGTGTTATCACAATTCTTACGGGAAGTAGTCGTGATACAAGTATTCCTATGTCCGAGAGTATTATCCCTCGAGTTCTGACGATGATCGGTTCATCTGCAACGGGTCGTAAACTTGTTGCACAATCGGCGACTTCAATCAAAAAGCTAGGTTTGGAGCTTGGTGGAAATGCACCTGCTCTGATCTTCGAGGATTGCGATATGGATGCAGCGTTGGCAACTATGGTGGGTCTTAAATTCAACAATAGCGGTCAGGTCTGCGTCACTCCAAACCGTATCTTCGTTCAAGCATCAATCTATGATGAGTTTATGGCTCGTTTCAAAGAGATGACTGCTGCTCTAAAGGTCGGTTTCGGAAAAGATAAGGGTATCAATATGGGACCAGTTATCAATGTCAAGGCTCGTGAGCACATCATGAGTATCGTTGATGAGGCTGTAGCTCAGGGTGCTAAAAAGTCGTTGGGTGGAATCCCAGAGGGTATGCCAGAGGGTACAAGTTACTTGAATCCAACAATCTTGGAGGATGTGACACCCGATATGCGCTGCTTCAAAGAGGAGATGTTTGGGCCCGTCGCTACGATCATCAAGTTCACAGACGAGTCAGATCTTGACCCTATGGTCAATGTTCCAGATGTTGGGCTTGCATCGTATCTATTCACAAACAACCTCACACGAGTACAGAAATATTCACGCTTCATAGAGTGTGGCGAGGTGCAAGTAAATGGTGTTCGTTATGCAATCAACCTACCTCACGGAGGTCAGAAAGATAGCGGTCTAGGACACGACTGTTCACACCTTGCATTGGAAGATTATTTATACACAAAACGTATCTCAATTAAACTTTAAGAGCCATGAGAACATTCGATCACTTCGGAATCCCAGTCACTTCGCCAGTTGCTGGAGAGTTATACAACGAGGATCTACACCTCTACTACACAGATGTTGCAGCAAGCCCAAATAAGATTGAGTTCCTGCGCTTTATGCCAGAGTGCCCTTTCCATGAGTTAATAAAAACTACAGCTCATATTGCATACTCTGTCCCATCTGTCGAGGAGGCAATCGTAGGTGCGAAGGTGCTGTATGGTCCATTCACACCTGTCGAGGGAATGACTGTAGCCTTTATCGAGGAGGAGGGAATACCGATTGAACTAAATCATATCGATTAAAATCATTGCAAGGTGGCGAAATTTTAACTATAACAAACCATCTACTTCGGTTACATACTAATGTATGCGCCCTCAGCAGCCGTTTCGTCATAGTTTAAATTTCATCCACCTATCAACGATTTTACAAAAAAACAAAAGGTCATGACACAAAATTTTATTAAAGAGAAAATGAACAACGGAGGGGCTGTAGTGGGCCCTTTCCTAAAGATGAACGACCCATCGCTCATTGAGCAGGCCGCTCTTGCAGGCTTCGAGTTCTGCATTATTGACATGGAGCACGGCCCTCTTAATTTAGAGAGTGCTCAAAATTTAATTCGTGCTGCGGAGCTTCACGGCATGAGTCCAATTATTCGTACTACGGATGCACAACACGAGACGATCCTACGTGCGTTAGACATCGGGGCACACGGTGTTGAAGTACCACAAGTGAATAGCAAGGAGTCGGCTGAAAGCGTTGTAGATGGAGCGAAGTTCTTCCCCGAAGGATCTCGCGGTGTATGCCGCTATACACGTGCTGCGGAGTATACAAACATCGACAAAGCAGACCACTTCAAACGCTCAAATGCCAACACTATGGTGATTGTCCATATCGAGGGAATGGAGGGTGTAAACAACCTTGCCGAGATCTTGGAGGTCAAAGGATTAGATGTTATCTTCTTAGGTCCTTACGATCTGTCACAATCTTGCGGAGTCCCGGGTGAGGTGAACCACCCAATTGTAGTTGAGAAGATGAAGGAGGCGGTGAAACTCGCTGCGGCAAAAGGTGTTAAGGTAGGAACATTTGTAGAATCTGCCGAAGGGACAAAGTTCTGGCGTGATTTAGGAGTCTCTTATCTTGCGTACTCTGTTGATGTTGGAATCTATTACAATGCTTGCAAGAAAATTGTCGAGGATATTAAAAACGCATAGAGGTAACAAAACTATAGCTAAGACATCATGTCATCTTATAAATAATTGGTTAATTAATA
>JBCQUC010000038.1:0-19249 GCA_047174275.1 Rikenellaceae bacterium
CTACTTGATCGAATGATATTGATCCCATAGATAATAACTTGTGAATGAATACACAAAGTTAATATCTTTCTTGCAATTTTCATCATTCTGGGTGACTTCTGGTCATGTGGGTTTCATAATCATTTCTCTTTTTGCTTTACCTACTCCAACTCCTTTAGTGCCTTTTTCTCCTCCTCTGTAAATGAGTTCTTCTCGATCTCATCAATCATAAGATCGTTGTTCATTGTGGTTGGGTTTGGGGTAAATTTCTCCTGCAACCACTGGAAGAAGATGAAGAATGCTGGAGTGATAAACATCAACGCCAAAGTTCCGATAACCATACCTCCGACTGTTCCCGAAGCGAGCGAACGGTTACCATTTGCTCCAACTCCACTCGACATCATAAGTGGCAACAGACCAAATACCATCGAGAGTGCTGTCATCAAGATCGCACGGAAACGAGCCTTCGCAGCACTAACCGCAGCTGCCACAATCGACATTCCTGCCAATCGACGCGCCGAAGCGTACTCCGTGATAAGGATCGCAGTCTTAGAGAGCAATCCGATCAACATGATAAGTCCCGTCTGTAGGTAGATATTGTTGTCAAGCCCAAAGATCTGAGCAAATACGAAGCTACCCATAAGTCCAAATGGGATAGAGAGAATCACGGCAAGTGGAAGGATATAACTCTCATAGAGTCCACTTAGGATCAGATAGATCATAAGGAAACAGATTCCAAAGATAATGGCTGTGCTACTACCACCCGATGTCCCACTCTCCTCACGTGTGATACCTCCAAAGTCGATACCTACTCCTTGTGGTAGATTAGTCTCAGCAACCTCGTTTACAGCCTTGATAGCATCTCCAGTTGAGTAACCTGGTGCTGTCATTGCACTGATCTGGATAGATGAGTAGAGGTTGAAACGAGACAAGGCATCAGCACCATAGACTCTCTTCATTGTCACAAATTGACTTATCGGAGCCATCTCACCGTTGTTCATTCTAACAAATGTGTTATCCAACGTCTTCTCATCGACACGATACTCAGGATCGGCTTGGATCATCACTCGATAGACCTTACTAAAGCGGTTGATATTCGATACATATTGACTTCCGTAGTATGCCGAGATTGTGCTCAATACTGTGCTTGGTGATACTCCTGCTCTCTTACACTTCGCAGCATCTACATCGACCTCCCACTGTGGGAAGTTGACATTAAACGACGAGTATGCCATTGCGATCTCAGGACGTTGATTCAGCGCACCAAGATACTGCATTGTATTCATATAGAACTCTGTGGTCTCAACACCCTTTTTATCTTGAGTATACATCTCCAAAGCGTTACCAACTCCATATCCTGGGATCATACCTGGCGACATCGCAAATATTTGAGCATCCTTGATATCGCTCGTAAGCATATAGATCTTATTGATAACAGAGTTAACATCTTGACCCTCGCCTTCGCGCTCCTCCCAATCGAGAAGTTTCACAAACATAAGACCATACGATGAACCTTGACCCGAAATCAATCCATATCCTGCAACACTCGACACATCACGCACCTCTGGAATAGCCTCGATACGCTCCGAAATACGAGCAATAATCTCAGATGTTGTATCCAAAGAGCTACCTGGAGCTGCATTGATATTGACCATCAAGATACCCTGATCCTCATCTGGAACAAGACCTGTCTTGGTGTTGTTCATAAGAACCACCAAAACCGCAACTGAGGCTAGAAGAGTTGCCCATGGCAGCCATTTGTGTTTGATAAATGTCATTACAACTGCGCTATAACGCTTCACAACAACATCCATCACGGTATTAAACGCCATGCGGAATCGAGCCGAGAAGTTAACGCGAGCCTCACCCTCCTCATTGAGATGGGGTTTAAGAAGCAACGCACACAGTGCAGGGCTCAATGTCAAGGCGTTAATCATCGAGATACCCACCGCAACAGCCATCGTAAGACCAAACTGTTTGTAGAAAGTTCCCGAAGTTCCACCCATAAACGACACTGGGATAAATACCACCATAAATACCAACGAAGTAGAGAAGATCGCCGAAGAGAGTCCCTTCATAGCGTCGATACTCGCCTGATATGAGCTCAAATAACCAGCCTCAAATCGAGCTTGCACCGCCTCGACCACCACAATGGAGTCATCCACCACCGTTCCAATCACCAGAATCAAAGCGAAAAGAGTGATAAGGTTCAACGAGAAGCCGATAACCATCATAAAGGCAAATGTTCCGATCAGCGATACAAAGATACCGACAATTGGGATGATCGTCGAGCGGAAATCCTGCAAGAAGATATAGACAACGATTGTCACCAACAAGATCGCCTCGAAGAGGGTCTTGATAACCTCGTGGATCGAAGCGAACAGGAAGTCGTTCGAACTCAGGATCTGTGTTATCTCGACATCCTTTGGGAGATCTTTACGAGCCTGCTCAATAAGAGCGTCGATCTTCAAGTTGATCTCTGTTGCATTTGACCCCGCTGTCTGATAGATGATACACATTGAGTTGTTGTGGCTATTCAACTGGCTATTGAAGGCGTATGAATCTGCCCCAAACTCGACACGAGCTACATCCTTCAATCGAAGCACCTCACCATCATCCAACGAACGAATAACGATCTCGTTGAACTCCTCCTCGGTCATCAAACGACCTGTATACTTCATCGAGTATTGGAATGTCTCACCCGAGTTCTCACCAAAAGATCCCGTTGCAGCCTCGATATTCTGCTCTGCAAGGACTGCTGTGATATCGCTAGGGTTAAGTTTGTATTGCGCCATGATATCTGGCTTCATCCAGATACGCATACTATATGAACTTCCCAAAACATTCACCTCTCCAACACCATTCACACGCAAGATCTGTGGCTGAAGGTTGATATTAAGGTAGTTTGACAAGAAGTTCTGGTCGTAGGTGTTATTCGGGCTATGAATCGCCAACACCTGCAACATACTATTTTGTCGCTTTGCTGTAGTCACTCCCACACTTGTAACCTCTGCTGGCAGACTACCCATAGCCTTGGTTACACGGTTCTGGACATTGACCGCCGCCATATCGGAGTTTGTACCCTGATTAAAGTAGACGCTAATGGTTGCCGAACCAGAGTTAGTAGCCTTTGAGGTCATATATGTCATATCCTCCACACCATTGATCGACTCCTCTAGAGGGGCGATAACACTATTTAGGATCGTCTCGGCACTTGCACCATAGTATGTTGTTGTCACCTGAATCGTAGGTGGTGCGATGTCGGGGTACTGCTCGACTGGTAAGTTCACAAGACTTATCAATCCCATCACCACGATAATAATCGAGATAACAGACGAGAGTACAGGTCGAACTATAAATTGTTTTAAATCCATTCTATTTATCTTAACTTATTATTCTACACTACTTCACTGGAGTTGCTGCTTTCGCCCTAACTGGAGTGCCCTCACGAAGCAGACCAACACCCTCTGCAATGATCTGATCTCCAACCTCAAGTCCGCTATTTACGATAAAATCTTTACCGCCAGTAACCTTAGTCACATCGACCATAACAGATTTAGCGACACCATCAACCGCTTTGTAGACAAAGACCTTGTCTTGAATCTCGAATGTTACAGCCTGTGGGATAACAACAACATCCTCTCTCTGAGTCTGAATGATGATATTCCCCGAAGCTCCGCTATGCAACAGACCCTCTGGATTCTCGAAATCTGCGCGCAGAGTGATTGTACCTGTCGAACGGTCGATAACACCACTCATCGAATTTACACTTCCCAAATGCTCATAAGTAGATCCGTCGCTCAACTGAAGTGCAACTGCTGGATATGACTCCAAAGCCGCCTCGCGTGAACCATACTCGCGAATAGTGCTCAAAAGCTCACTCTCCGACATTGAGAAGTATACATACATTGTTGAGTTATCCGAGACAGTTGTAAGAGGAGCTGCCATAGCTGAACTCACCAATGCTCCAACACGATATGGAAGTGTTCCGATTGTACCATCAACAGGGCTCTTTACAGTTGTAAAAGAGAGGTTATTCTCTGCATTCTCCAATTGAGCATTTGCCTGTGAGAGTTGAGCCTCTGCAACTAGAGCAGCATTCTTTGCAGTCTGATAATCAAACTCCGAGATCACCTTCGCCTGAAAGAGTTTACCCTTGCTCTCCAGAGTCAACTTTGCTGTTGCTAGAGATGCACGTGCACTCGCCACATTAGCCTCGGCAGTTGCCAAAGCGGCACGATATGGGATCTGATCGATCACAAACATCGTCTCGCCCTTACGAACAGCATCACCCTCCTTAACCAGAAGAGAGGTCAAAGCACCGCCAACTTGAGGATATACATCTACATCCTGACGACCACGAATCGTTGCCGAGGATGGACGTGTGATATCACATGTGCTTGTCGAGATAGTAAGCATTTGATACTCTGCTACAGGAGGTGCTGTCTGCTGTTGCTGTTGCCCTCCACAACTTGCCAAAATTAGCGAGCTAAGTAGTAAAACTGATAGTCTTTTAAAATTTGTTATCATATTCTATTAAAATTAATTATTATCACTCGGTTTGACTTAAACAGATTCTTATACTTAAGTATACATAATGTATATGAACGAGGCAAAGTTAATGTTATTATTCTAATTATGTATTTTTTTTATTAAAAAACTCGCCTCTATTTACCCTTTTTAGGGTCGATATTATTACTAAAGCAATACTCTTTGACAATTTCAATGATTTGGTCAGCATATTTTTCCATCTTCACCGTTCCCATTCCACTTATCAAACTCAACTCTTTAATGGTTGTCGGAAGTTCTCCCTGTATATGCATTAACGTTCGATTATTTAGGATCTGATAGGCTCGCACCTTCAACTCCCGAGACTCCTCCAACCTCCATGCTGCGAGTGTCTGGTATAGTTCATCATGGGTGATATCGCTAGGTGCTTATCTCTTAACGGTTTGCGATACTTTTCTAGATGGTTTTGACTCCGAAGAGATACTCTCCAGAGCTATTATATTGGCTCTAGATAGTTGATATTTTGGGAGAGAAAAGCCCGAACTACATAACTCCAACGCATTGAAAACAAGCGAGACTTGACTCTTCAAGCGATTTGAGAAATCCGCGATTCTACGTCTACTCTCCGCTGAATCTGGGTTAATAGCCTCCAGTTGAGTAAGTATTGTTCGAAGTGCTTCGAGACGTGGCGTGAAGTACTCAGCAGATTTTTTCAATCGCTCCTCAATAAAGCTACTCTCCGCGTAGTTTTCATCGCTATAGATTCTATTTTTGAGCTGCGATTGAAACGTCACACCCACCTTAACCACGCTATTTTCGAATGTACCCAAAAGATCCATAAGCGTCGATGTTAATTTAGGGTATGTCTTAGAGATAGGGCCTGTTATCTCGCTCATCAACTCCCACAAAAGCCTCTGAAGCTGCTCAAACTCAAAGATCTCACAGAGGACTTTACAATAATAATCACGTTTAAAAGCCTCCAACATCTCGGGGGTAGGTTGATTCTTCGAGACATACGAACTAAAACTCTCAACGCTGCTATCTCCGATGATTGCAGAGGTTGAAATTGGCGTTCTGAGCACCAACCCCTCTAAGGTTCTACAGCGACTCAACGCCACATATAGCTGCCCATGTGCAAACGACCCCGAAGCGTCTATCACCGCCCTATCGAAGCTAAGACCTTGACTCTTATGTATTGTAATCGCCCATGCGCACTTCAATGGAATCTGCGAGAATGTCCCCTTTACCACCTGCTCCATCTCGCCACTCTCGGCGTTAATGGCATAATCAATGCTCTCCCACGCCACAGCCTCCACCGTAATGGGTGCTCCTCCCGATTTTGGTTGCACCGTAACGCTCTTATCGTCCATCGCTGTAATGACACCCAAAAGCCCATTATAGTAGCGTTTTTGAGGCGAAACATCATTCTTTATGAATAGAACCTGCGCACCTTCTTTTAACTCCAAAGTGTTATCATTAGGGTAGGCTGACTCCGCAAAATCACCCGAGACCTTTGCTGTAAATTGTTTATTAGGTGAGCTTATCGCCGCCAATTTTCGGGTGTTTATGGAGTTTGCGGTGTGATTATGTGTCGAGAGTGTTATATAATCCTCCGAATCAGCAGGGTCAAAGCCTGGGATATATCGCCTGTTTAGCTCCTCTAAAATTTGAGGCGTAGCTTGATTTTCGCGGATTGCATTGAGGATATTTGTGAAGTGTGAATCACTCTGACGGAAGATCTCATCGAACTCAATGGTGACATATGTCGATCGCTTAAGGGCTTGTGAATCGAAGAAATATGGCGTTGCATAGTGCTCTCGAAGTTGCTCCCACTCCTCGTCGCGACATATCGGAGCAAGCTGTTGGATATCGCCAATCAACAGTAGCTGAACTCCAGCAAAGGGTTGCATCGAGCGTCGCACCCTACGCAGAGTCTGATCTATTGCATCCAACACATCGCACCGAACCATACTTATCTCGTCGATAATTAAGAGTTCGATGGAGCGTATCAACGACAATTTACTCTTCGATATTCTATGAAATTTGGAGTGTTGTTGCACCCCCGGGATATTGACTCCAAATGGGAGTTGAAAGAGTGAATGGAGCGTCACTCCGCCAGCATTAAGCGCAGCGACTCCTGTTGGAGCGGCGATCACAGCCCTCTTGCCTAGACCACCGACAACACCCCTTAGAAAGGTGGTCTTTCCTGTTCCAGCCTTACCAGTTAAAAAGATATTGGCACGCGTACTCAATATAAATTCGCGTGCCAGATCTATCCTATAATTGCTTCGTAATTCGGTCATGATTCACGACTATTGTTATTCAACAAAATTCCCTCCGATCTTTGCAGTAGTCCCATTTGAGATACGAAATTGAAAATTTCGTCATCCTGAACTTGTTTCTGGATCTCTGCATTATCAATAAATGCATAAGTAATCTCGATGCAGGGATCCTGAAACAAGTTCAGGATGACGAATCCGTTGGATTCGCTAACAGGGTGCCAACAAATTAAATCTCTTTAAACTCGCTCTAGATACCAGTTGATTATCTACTCCCTCTCTAAATGGTAACCCCAATCATCTAAGGCTCGCCTCCAATGCCTCTCAACTGTCTCGATTGTTGCAGGCGAATATTTATGTTTGTTCTTTTTGTAGCCCTTTTTGCCACCTACATAGCTCTCCATTGCTGGTCGAGCCTGCTCAAATCCATCCAACGATAGAGCCTCGTAGATATGTTTTGTCACCCCGATAGCATCCGCTTCGAAATCCTCAAACTTAATCTCTACCAAATTCGACTCTGGGATATATTTTTTATCCTCTTGATACTTATCATAGAGTTTGCTATATATCTCCACACAGTTCGATGTCAACTCATCATCCGAGATATCATGCAGCTTCAAAGGTGCAATCGTCTGACAGAAGAATCCACGTGTCGACTCAAAGACAGGGTATGGATTGCGCATCAGATAGATAAACTTCGCATTGGGATAGAGCTTAACCAACTCCCTTACACGTCCCGTATGAGGCGGATTCTTCGATAGATATCTCTTGCTCTTGGTATTCCACAACGATGTTCGCACAACCCTATCAAATGCTGCATTGAACTCACTCTGCTCCTTAGGGGTTATATCGTTCATCAACAGATACTTCTCGCAATACTCCATCATATTTTGAGGGAAGATCCAGAAGTTATAGTAGTTACATTTGGATAGCCCCATAATTGCAAACTCCTCCTCTTGAGGAAGATCGGGCTCTAGCTCCAAGCTATCCATCGGACGTTTATTGGGCATAACATTTCCCATTATCCACTTGAAAAATGGCTGCCCAAAGAGCATGATATTTGGGAATACAGTCTGGTATGTCGATGTAAAGCCAAACTGCTTATCACACGACAAAACATTATGCACAAAGGTTGTACCGCTACGCCAATGCCCCAGTATAAATACTGGCTCATGCTCCATCTCTAGCTCCTTACGAGCCAATTTACGTCTATAGATTGAGTCCTCAATCCACGACAGAGGAGCGAGCAGCGTAGCTACCAACTTGGTAAGGCGATACTTCGTACGATACCCCTTACCGATCTTACGACCCCGACATATACCATCAAACGCACTCAACGATGCGCCTACTAGCGTATTGACAGGTATTTTGTCGAATTCATAACGCATAGTGTCTACTCCTTAACTGCAACGTTTACGCCCTGTTGCTCTAGCGATTTAGCTACTCTCTCCAACTGCTCGACACTAAGTTCCAACTCCGAAGCCGATAGTGTAGCATCCACAGAAGCAGATCTTGAACCACCCTCTGCTGCACCCAAAATCATACCTACAGCCGAGGTGTTATTTGTGATTGGATCGATCAGAATAAATGATCCACAGCTACGATTCTCGCTATACTTATCAAAAAGAAGTGGTTTGCTTGAAGATATTGTCACACGAGCGATCTCATTGAGCGACATCGCTTTACACTCGCTATGCTCCATTGTATTGACATCCACTCGATACTCGATTGTGTCGATCTGCGCACGAGTCATTTGAGTAGTCTGCTTCAAATAGAACTTCTTCGAACGATCCATCTGCTCCTCGTCCATCCACACCAACATAGCATCAATCGAGCGATCTACAGTTGGCTGATCCTCAGGAAGTACCAACATCTCACCACGCGATAGGTCAATCTCATCCTCTAGTGTAATTGTAACCGACTCACCAGCAAATGCCAACTCCTTCTCACCCTCATATACATGGATTCCCCTAACACGAGATGTGCGACCCGATGGCATAGCCATAACCTCGTCACCCTTACGAACAACACCCGAAGCTACACGCCCCGAGAAGCCACGAAAGTCGAGATTTGGACGCAATACATATTGAACTGGGAAGCGGAAAGAGTCCATATTTCTATCGTTTGTGATCTCAACACTCTCCAAGAAATCGAGCAGTGCACGTCCCTTATACCAAGGCATACTCTCCGACACTTCAACCACATTGTCACCCTTCAGAGCCGACAGTGGGAATGGTGTAATATCTTCGATTCCAAGAGGCTCTGCGAATTTAAGGTACTCTGCAACGATCTCATTAAATCGCTCCTCACTATAATCCACCAAGTCCATCTTGTTAACCGCCAAAACGACATGTTTGATTCCCAACAGTGATACCAAATATGTGTGGCGACGAGTCTGAGTAATGACACCCGAACGAGCATCAATCAAGATAATTGCAAGGTTTGCGGTCGATCCTCCCGTAATCATATTACGTGTATATTGCTCATGCCCTGGGGTATCAGCAATGATAAACTTACGGCTATTTGTCGAGAAGTAGCGGTATGCAACATCAATCGTGATACCCTGCTCTCGCTCAGCCTTTAGTCCATCGAGGAGCAGCGCATAGTCGATATTCTCGCCTGCATTACCCACTCGTTTTGAGTCACGCTCCAAAGCATCTAGCTGATCCTCATATAGTTTCTTGCTATCAAATAGTAGTCGCCCGATAAGCGTTGATTTTCCATCATCTACCGAACCTGCCGTAAGTAGGCGAAGTAGATCTTTCTGTTCATCGCGATCAAGGAACTCTTTTATATCTAGTTTATTCATCTTCTTATAAAGTATTTTATCAAAATAAAGTGAGTCTAGAAGTAGCCTTCGCGCTTCTTCTGCTCCATCGATCCATCTTGATCGAAGTCGATGACACGTGTCGTACGCTCACTCTTTGTGGTTGTCATCATCTCCTCAACTATCTCCTCGATTGTTGCAGCACTAGACTCCACAGCTCCCGTAAGTGGGTAACAACCAAGTGTACGGAAGCGTACCATCTCCTTTGTCGCCTTTGAGCGAAGCTCCTCTGGCATACGCTCATCATCGACAAGGATCATATTGCTATCCATCTTAACCACAAGACGCTCCTTAGCGTAGTATAGAGGGACAATTGAAATCTGCTCCAGACGGATATATTGCCAAATATCGAGCTCCGTCCAGTTCGAAAGAGGGAATACGCGGATCGACTCGCCTTTATTTACTCGTGCATTATAGATATCCCACAACTCAGGTCGCTGATTCTTCGGATCCCACTGGTGGAAACGGTCGCGGAACGAGTAGATACGCTCCTTAGCGCGAGACTTCTCCTCGTCGCGGCGTGCACCTCCAAAGGCTGCATCGAACTTATGTTTATCGAGCGCAGCAAGAAGTGCTTGAGTCTTCATTAGGTCTGTATGAACCTTACTTCCATGTGTGAATGGCCCAACACCAGCCTCAAAAGCTGCCTCATTTGACTCCACAATAAGATCCCAACCATGCTCCTTGGCGTAGTTATCTCTGAACTCAATCATCTCTCGAAATTTCCACTTGCTATCGATGTGCATAAGCGGGAAAGGGACTTTACCTGGGGCAAAAGCCTTCTCTGCAAGACGCACCATAACAGCCGAATCCTTACCAATAGAGTAGAGCATCACAGGGTTCTCAAACTCCGCAACTACCTCGCGGATAATCTGTATCGCCTCACTCTCTAACTCTC
Source organism: Rikenellaceae bacterium (assembly GCA_047174275.1). GTDB lineage: Bacteria > Bacteroidota > Bacteroidia > Bacteroidales > Rikenellaceae > Alistipes. Next base: position 10,493 of record JBCQUC010000038.1, read on the forward strand.
TAAGGTGGCTCAATCTATAACTCTCAGTATTACTCATATAATAGTTTTTTCTTAGAATCTGTTTAAAATTTTCTCATCTAATTTGTTAAGGATCTGTCACTTCACTTTTTCTCTTTTTCACTTGTTACATAGGCACCGCTATGCGCCGCCTGAAAAGAGAGAAAAATTAAAGCAACATCTCTCTTAATAAATTTAGCGAGAAAAAGTTAAACAGATTCTTATTTACGTTTATGAAGTCCACACTCCTTGGTCTCGGGAGACTCCCACCACCAACGTCCTGCGCGCTCATCCTCACCTGGCTCGATAGCTCGTGTACATGGCTGGCATCCGATACTTGGGAAACCTTTGTCACAGAGTGGGTTGTATGGAACTTCATGTTTTTCGATATACTCACGCACCTTTGTCGAACTCCAATCATAGAGTGGAGAGACCTTGATAAGACCATTCGCCTCGTCCCACTCCACAGGGTGAAGTCCAAAACGAGTGATAGATTGCTCTTGACGCAATCCACAGATCCAAACCTTTAGCCCCTTGAATGCTCTACGCAATGGCTCGATTTTGCGAATTTTACAACACAATTTGCGATTCTCGACACTCTCATAGAAGAGATTTACCGAGTGCTCTGCCACCATCTTCTCGACACTCTCGAAGTTAGGGAAGAATATCTCTATCGACTTATCATATTTTTTCTTCGTGCGATCGATCAAATCATACGCTTCGGGGAATACTCGCCCAGTATCGAGTGTAAAGATTCTAGTCTCGGGAGAGATCTTGCAGATCATATCTGTAAGTACCTGATCCTCCAAACTCAATGAGTTCGAGAGAGCTATCTCTCCTCTATACTCTGTTGTGAAGTAACTGATTATCTCCTCTGGCGTTAGGCGTTCCATCTGAGCATTTAGCTCAATTATATCATTTGGATTCATGAAATTTCAATTTACGTGATAATTTGTACAAAAATACAATTTTACAATTTTTTTTCCATGGGTATAAATACCCATACTCACACAAATATGCCACTATATTCGCTCCACTCTAGGGAGTACAATCTTCAAAATACGCTCTATAGACTCCTCTAGCGCAATCCCTTGGGTATTGATCGAGATCGCTGGATGCGATGGTGCTTCGAAGGGCTGCGACACACCCGTAAACTCCTTTATAACACCTGCACGCGCCTTTTTGTAGAGCCCCTTTACATCGCGCCTCTCGCACTCTTCGATAGGTGTCGAGACATAGATCTCCATAAAGTTATCATCTCCGATGATTTCACGAGCCAACTGTCGCACATCATTCGTTGGTGAGATAAATGCCGAGATGGTAATTATTCCACTATCTACAAACAGTTTACCCACCTCTGCAATGCGACGTATATTCTCTTCGCGATCCTCTGGTGAGAAGCCCAGATTTTTGTTTATTCCCGAACGGATATTATCCCCATCCAAGATTCTACACACATATTCGCGTGCAACCAACTCTCGCTCCAGAGTCACCGCCAAGGTGCTCTTTCCCGAGCCCGACAGCCCCGTAAACCATATCATCACAGAGCGTTGCCCTAACTGTTGCTCACGATCTTCACGCGAGAGCATACGGTCAAAAATGGGGTGTATTTCACGCTCTTTACAATCCTTAATATTCATCTATTGTATATTTAATTTTTTCAACTTAAAAACTCCAAATCCTTGGAATTAAAATCAACGAAATCACAAAGGTGATAACATTTAGGCAGATACCAATACGAAGGTAATCTCTAAATTTGTAGCCTCCCATTCCCTGAACAATCAGGTTTGTCTGGTACCCTATCGGAGATGAGAAACTTGCAGATGCCGCAATTGAGATCGCAACAAAGAATGGCATCGGATCGACTCCAAGCTGCTTTCCAAGTGCCACAGCAACAGGGAAAGCGATCGCCACAGCGGCATTATTGGTAATAAGCTCCGTAAGCAGCATAGTTACCAAATATAGCATCGCAAGGACACCATACAACCCAAAAGAGTCACCAACACCGATTATCCACTCCGCAATCATAGCATTGATTCCAGAGTTACTCATCGCTCGACTTATCGCAAAAGCGGCAGCAATCGCGATCAGGATGTCCCACGTTATAAACTTCGTGTAACGCTTCGGAGGAAATAACTTCGCCACCGCCATAATAACCATCACAAGCGAAGCCATCACAAACATATCGAATCTAACACCTCCCGTAAACTCCACAATCTGCTCACTTACGGTTGCACCGACCATCATAATTAACAGCAAAGAGAGTCCAAACCACCTATTGCGTCGCGCTGTAAATGGATCATCCTCCTCTTCGTCATCTGCCGTATACGAGATAATATAGAATGCACTCGAATCACGCCACGTCTCCACAAACCCCTTATCTGTAATTAGTTGCAGCGTATCACCTTCGGATAGTACATGGTTTTTATAGTTGCCTTTGACCTGCTCTCCATTACGTTTTATCGTTCGAATGGTAGCTCCATAGTGACGATAAAAGTTAAACTGCGAGAGCCTCTTTCCGATCCCCGAAAAACGCGAAGTAAGCATCACCTCGACAATATTATCATCATTTCGAAGTGCCTCATCCATATCCTCTTCCGACCTCTCTCGATACCCAGGGAGCAACAAATTACTAAAGAAGACAAGATAGACGATACCAACAACGGCAATCACACCTCCCACACGTCCAATCTCAAACATCGAAAAACCACGATAACCTGCATCCAGCATCATACCATTGACCAACATATTTGTCGATGTTCCGATCAGTGTACAGAGTCCTCCAAATATTGTAGCATAAGAGAGTGGGATTAGGAATTTGGTCGCTGGCATACCTATTTTTTCTGCCCACCGTTTGATTATCGGAGCAAATATTATCACCACCGCCGTATTGTTAAGCACCATCGAAATCGAGGTGACAAATGGCAATATCCTAAACAATAATGCACCAACTCGACCTCTTCGATTTGGCAATAGATATCGAATAATATAGGTTAAAGCCCCCGATTGCCGAACACCCTCGCCCACCAAGAATAGCATCGCGACAGTTATCATCTCCTTATTGGAGAATCCTTCGAGCAGCTCCGATGGGGTTATAATTCCAAACACCATAAATATTATGGCACTCGAAAGTAGCGTAAATCCACTCCTCATCTTATCGAAGAGTAGGATCAACACAATAGCGACAATTCCCAATAAAACTACAAGAGCTTGGGATGTCATTATAAACTCATCGATCTCAATATCCATTATATTGTCTCTTTGGTTACAAAGTAAGGATTCAATAGATCCTCCTTGTTATACTCCAAATTCTCACCATCCTCTGCTCTCACCAACACCTTACCTGTTGCTCGTAAAATAGCATCACCTGCCGCTGTATCCCACTCCATTGTTGGGGCGTACCTAGGATAGACTTCAGCCGACCCCTCTGCAACCAGACAAATTTTGAGTGAACTACCCTTCGAGACTAGCTCAATATTAGGGTGCTCGAAGCGAATACTCTCGATAAAATCGCTGGTCTGTTGCGAGAGATGAGAACGCGATGCCACAACTCGATAGCTATCATGCTCCCTCTTCAAAGGCAGCTTTACAGCTCTCTTCTCGATGTCACACACCAACTCATCGACCTTGATATCAGCAACTTTAAAAGCCCCCTCCTCTCGATCGGCATAGTATAGTTCGCGCGTAACGGGGATATATATCACACCCAAAGTAGGCTCTCCACCCTCCACCAACGCAATATTTACCGTAAACTCACCATTTCGTTTTATAAACTCCTTAGTTCCATCCAACGGATCAACAATCCATAGTCTGTTCCACCCCTTACGTTCGGCATAGGGGATAGATCGCCCCTCCTCGCTCAACACAGGTATCTGGAGTTGATCCAACAGCTCCACAATCTGAATATGCGCCGCCTTATCAGCCTTTGTAAGTGGCGAGTTATCCGCCTTACGCTCTATGCCAAAGTCTGATTGTGGGTCGTCGTAGATCTCAAGAATCTTTTCTCCTGCCAATATTGCAGATTGGATTGCTATTTGTAACTCTCTCTTCATTAAATAAATAATCTATATATGATTTGCACGGTGTAGACACCAATTGGCAAAAATATAATAAAATATTCGGATTATTGCTATAAAACTAAATAATTTCTCTATTTTTGTGAAAATTTATTGGTGCAATAGGCACAATAGCAAACATTATATTATGATAAACATTAGAAAGATCTCTTTCCTAATTCTACTCTTAGTAACACTCTTTTCAGCAAATGCAACAGAGAATATCGACTCTCTGTCACTCACACCACAACAACAAAAATCGCTTCTACGTCAGCAACATCGCGACTCGGTACGCGCAAACAAAAAGGTCTGGACATCTGTCCTTGGAGGGCCTTCATATACCCCCGAAGCATCGGTCGGCGTGGCTGGAGCTCTACTTATGAGTTTCAAAACCAACCCATTAGATACCATCTCTCAACGCTCATTCTTTCCGCTAGGATTCAATGTCTCAATTAACGGAACATTTGTATTTGCAGGAATGGGTGCACTATTCTTCAATGAGAACAAATTTAGAATCTACTCAAACTACGGATACCGCAATGAGCCTGCCAACTTCTATGGAATAGGCTTCGATGAGATCGACGACACAGAGCGTGGCGAAGAGACAGAGTATCACAAATCGAGTATTCAGTTCTACAATCGCTTTATCTGGGAGGTGAAACCTAATTTTTACCTAGGGCCTCTCTTGGATATAAACTACTCAAGATCTACAGATATGAGCGAGAAGATGGCGGATAACGCGTATATCGCAGCGATGAAGAGTCGCTACACAAATATCGGAATCGGAGGAGTTATCCAGTACGACACTCGTGACGATGTTGCAACTCCAAACTCTGGAATGTTGCTTAGTGGAGTTGCAAAGATATATGGAAAATACTTCGGCGGTAGCTACAACTATCAATACTTTGATCTGGAGTATCGTCAATTCAAACCGCTATTCAAACGTGCAATTTTAGCGTGGACGGCTCGCACCCAAATTAGCCATGGCGATGTGCCATTTACAGAGCTTCCATCCTTTGGATCGCCATTCGATCTACGAGGCTTCTATTGGGGACAGTTCCGCGACAAATCTATGGGTTATACAATTGCAGAGTACCGCCAAATGTTTGGTACTCAGGAGGCATACGAGATGGGACGTACAATCACCAAATTTGGTTATGTGGTCTGGGGAGGTGCTGGAACATTGGGCAATACACCAGCCGATTGGAATGAGCTACGATACAATGTCGGTGTTGGTCTAAGAGCACAGATTCAACCTCGCAAAAACTTCCGACTCGATATCGGCAAGGGTATTGGCGAGGATGGTGTTCTTGTCTACTTTAACATGACCGAGGCGTTCTAAAATCGTTTTTACAATGTATCGAAGCGAATAATCATCTGGAATTTAAAGCTCTCGCGAAGAGATTCTGGCAGTGGAGAGGCATCGATTAGATCACACCAAGGGTCTATCGACCTCTCGAACTTCGCAAATAGATTCTCAATAATCTTAGGCTCTAATCCACCTTTTGTCATCGCCTCCTGAAAATCCTCGCGCGTCAGATCGCTACTCTTCTTATTTAGAGTCATCGGCATCTCACCACTCGATGAGATTAGAGCGTGTGGCATAATTCGACTCGCTGGAGCTAATGTAGTGCCACAACCATTTTTCGCCATAATAAAGCTACCTAGATTGAGCTCCGTATCTCCAACCAAATAAGAGAATAGAAGACGCTCATATAGATTTATATTATCTAACTTTGGTGTTGTAGAGTGTTTTTTCAGAGCCTCAGCTATTGTCTCATACTCTTTGCAATCCTCTTGCTCCAGAAGATCTACCATCTTGATAATCTCAACAGAGAGCTTTTTTTTGCCTTGATCGGGAGTGCGTATAATGTGATGAAGTTCGCCATCATTAGAGCAGATAAGAGAGTGAGGCATCACCGCAACACGAGCCATATCCGCCATCCTCATCGTTACAGCCTCTAGCTGAACCGAAAAGTTCTCTGCGTTATTAGATCGTATCGAGTATTGACCAACTCCATCCACAAAGCGCAACTCATTGCTCTCCTTATCAATCGAGAGTTGAAGATCTCCATAGCTAATAATCTCGGCAGACGAATAGGGTAAAATAGGTGGCAGAGCGCGTGAAAAGGCTCTGCGGCAACACTTCAAGTGGTATCCAACCTCATTTGGTTGCAACTCCTCATAACAGTAAAGGCACTTCGACATAGCTACTCCTCCAGATTTGTTTGGTGAGCAATAAGCGTCGCGCCAAAGAGGCTCAACACCATATTAACTTTGTCGAGCCTTAGGGTCTCTTTACCCTGCTCTAACTCTCTAACAAAACGTAACCCTACACCCGATTTTTCGGATAGTTCAACCTGCGTCAACGAGTAACGTTTACGCATCTGCTTCACAAACTGAGATATTGATTGATTAACCATAGATCTATAATATTATACCCTAATAGGTACAAATATAATAGATTTATTTTGAAATACACTACAATTCCAAACTTTTAAGCTGATTAATCAATATTTTTTTATAATCCTGCTTCTGCTCCTGATCCAAAAATGAGTTATCGACCAACTCCAACCAGATATCGCGAGAGGCTACAAATTTCTTAAAGATAAGATTTATCGCTCTATTTTTAAGAGCTGTCGAACGCATAGCAGCCTCTAGATCTACGCGTCCTATGCCAACTCTACGACCATTCACATCCAGAGCCATCGCACCCAACAGCGATGGGTCAGAGAGAGCAGTGGAGGTTGCAAAGCGCAACGGCGCAAGCGAACAGATCCCAGCATAGGGCTCATAGAGTGCAATTTGAGAGAGGTTAAAATCGGAGTATCCACATATCCAAGCAAAGACAACACACTCCCAAAGAGAGATAATATCGATTCTATTGACACTCGAATACTCCTCGATCATCTCCATTGTCTCCGCATACGAACCCTCATATCGTTCGGCAAATGTAAGCTCCGAGATTTGACAGAGACTCTCCATCGGAAACGGAACACCTCGACTATCTCGATCTATTCTGCGAACCGCCATACTGAGTGAACCATCCGATAGTCGAAACAGAGAGTGTGACGCTGTAACAATATGTGACGCTTGAGCCAACTTCATCGTTAGATCAGCCACCGCTGCCCCTTCACTATAAAATAGAAAATTACCATCCGATATTACCCCCTCATTCAAATAAGAGCTATCGTTCATCGACGAAGATTCAAATATAGAGAGCGGAAGAGTTGTAACTCTATCATTGGTAATTTTAGTTAGCTCCTCCGCTGTTTTGGACATATCAACACCATCGAAGAGTGCTTCATCAGCACACTCTTTATGGAGATCTTGTTCATCTAGTTCAAGGTTGCGATAACAGCGCAGACATCTATTCATATAATACTTTTTATACCCTAAAAGGTCTAATTTAACTCTTTTTGAGTAGGGTGAAATAATTATTGGTGTGTTTTTAAGAGTGCTATTGGAGATGAAATTTTTTGCTATTGAATTGAAAATATAGTGGTTCTACATTGAGATTCAATAGTTAAAAATATCGCTCCAAGAGTACTTTTAAAAATATGGCGATAATTGTTTTACACTACTTATAACTATCACTTACAATAACTCTGATCGCTTTGTTGAGTACAGCAAACTCCAAAGGTGTGCCTCCCAACAACTCGCCATCGACCTCAACCGACATCTCGGGAGTCGACTCGATCCTGATCCTCTCGCCTCGCCATCTAGCAGCGTGACCTATACGATATATATTTCCATTGAAGAGATATTGGAAGCGAAACAGAATATGCCAAAAGTGGATTGGGCGGATCAGTGTCATATCCAACAATCCATCATCAACCACCGCCTCTGGAAGCTGTTGCATCCCCCCCCCATTGAACTTATTGATTCCAATTGCGACACTAAAGAGTAGATCATTGTGGATTAAACGATCATCCAGATATATCTTCGCCCCCGTATGTTTATACCTAAAAAATGATCTTATGACACACCATACATAGCTCCACCGATTGGTCTTATACTTCATACTTCGGTGCGAGAACTTCTTAACAATATAGGAGTCGAATCCAGCACCTCCCATACCAACCATATATCGGCTTTGGCGATAATGCGCCTCTTCGTAGGTGACCACTCCAACATCTTGCAAGATCGAGTTCTCAGATTTTATCGCTCGTATAATATCTATATAACGCCCACTCTCGAAACCATACGAACGCATCCATCTATTATCGTCATCTATTCCAATCACCGCCAACAGCACCTCCGAGGGGGCAACCTGCTGCTGAATAAAGAGCCCATTGACAACCTCATGAAGAGTGCCGTCGCCACCAACCACCAAGATCTTGCGATATCCACGATTCACCGCGGCAACCGTATACTCCACAGCCTGAAACTTTCGCTCCGTGAAGTTTGGTTCACAGTATATCTGCTCATCGTGAAGCAACTTCGATATTTGTGGCAGATCGAGCAATCCGCGACCCTTTCCAGCCGCTGGATTCACAATCATAAACCAACGCGAAGTATCCTCTGTACTAATCTTTGTGGTGACATCACTCATCATCCGCTATCTACTTAGTTGGTACACTCTTAGGGCAACCGCATCAAATACCCAATAAACCTTTAAGGTATTCCATATCGAGAGCTGCTTTGTAGAGTCTTTTCTTCATACTTAACTTGCTCTTTTGTTTCGACACAAGGTGTAATGCAA
>JBCQUC010000002.1:0-69237 GCA_047174275.1 Rikenellaceae bacterium
AATGGATTGAAAACAAGCTAAATAATCGTCCTCGTAAAAGACTCGGATACCTCACACCAAATGAAAAATTTAAACAAATTATTAATATGAATTCAGTTGCATTTGCAGGTTGAATTCAGCGATTATTCCGTAGATTTTTTGCAAAAAACCAAATTACAACTAAAAATTTAAATCTAATGAAAAAACTTCTATTTTGCCTTTCGGCTCTTTGCGCCGTGGCATGTACAGAGGGCATTGAGGAGGATGTTACTCTGAACACAACGAATACAGGAGCTGTTAGCTTTGAGGCTGTTATGACAACCAGAGCTACCGACACTGAGTTTGAAGATGGAGATGAGGCATCTGTTATGGCATACGATTCGGATGGCAGCATATATGCAGACAACGTACTCTACCAATATAGTGGTGGTATCTTCTCAAGCGACACCCCTATTATGAAACTAAATGCCAGTGACGAGATATCTTATTTGGCAGTATACCCTTACACAACAATAGATGAGGAGAAAAAGGTGAACTTCTCGGTTAAAGAAGATCAGAGCTACGAGAATAACTACACATTGAGTGATCTTCTCTCTAGTTCAGTTGAGCCAACAACTACAACTTCACCTCAGTTTATCTTTACCCACTTGCTATCGAAGTTCGTTATCAACCTAGAATCATCGGATGTAACTACAGATGACGCTGTAGCAATACTTAACCTATTGACAGATGTTGAGTATGACCTTGGAACTTCTGAGTATACATCATCAGGAACAGCTAAGGCAATCACTATGGCTGCAAATGATGAGACTAGCTTCAAGGCTCTCGTTGTCCCTCAAGTTATCGAGGCAAATACTAATTTTGGCTCTATCACAGTTGGTGGTACTGTATATGAGTTTATATTTAGTTCAAAAATCACAATCGAGAACGGATATGTCTACACTCTTAATGCAACTATCGTTGGTGACAAGATCACATTCAGCAACGCTACAATCAACGATTGGAACGAAGGTGTATTAGAGGAGGAAGAGGAGGATATCCCTGCACTCGGAGCAACAGATTACTATCAAGGAATCGGACGTATCGCTTTGAGTTCTGATGGTAACATGCATGACAACGACGATAAGGCTGCTTGTATGATGACTCTTATGATCCTTGCTAAGGCAGGTCTACAGGATCAGACAACTCTTTACACATATTGCGACCACGTTTGGGGTAGCGAGGGTACTGACGTTGAGGACATGAAGGGTGCTGTTAATGGAGCATCTGAGCGTTTCGGCTTCAATGCTTGTAACCTTATCTGTGCTGTTGAAGATCCAGAGTCTGCATACGATGCAATGGCTGCTGAGATCGCTAAATCAACCGTTACAAATCCACTATTTATCCTTGCTGCTGGCCCTATGCATGTTGTAGGAACAGGTTTTGAGCGTGCAGACGAGATCAACCCAGAGGCGTTGAACTATGTAACTATCATCTCTCACTCTACTTGGAACAACAAGCACTCAGACAACTACACATCTGACTCAGAGTCTCCACACGAGGGTTGGACTTGGGATGAGATGACTGCTGCATTTGGTGACAGAGTTAACTTCAACTACATCAGCGACCAGAATGGTACTGAGGGAGATGATGGAAACGTATATACAACAAAGGATAAGTTCAGTGCTCCAGATTGGACATACTGGGCTTGGATGAGCACTCACGCAGATGAGAATATCAACTGGGTATATGACTATGCTAAGAATCAAGTTTATGTTGGCCCAGACTTCTCTGATGCAGGTATGGCTTACTACCTAGTTGCTGACCTTAATGGTGAGCGTGGTGATGAGATGGGTAACCCTGTGAAATTAGAGGAGTGGATTGGTCCAGACCCAATTCCAGTTGATCCAGATGAGACTTTGGTATGGAGTATTGCACTTGATGAGAGTGAGCTAAAATTATCAGCAGTTGGTGACACTTTCCAACTTACAGCTACTATTCTACCAACTACGGCTGCAGATAAGAGCGTTACTTGGACATCAAGTCAAGAGTCTGTTGCTACAGTTTCAGAGAGCGGTCTTGTAACTGCTGTTGGAACAGGTACAGTAACTATCACAGCTAAGAGTGTAAACGGCAAACTAGCTACATGTACCTTCACTGTTGGAGAGGCAGAGGCTGGAGATGTTGTTGTTGGAGAGGACTTCATCGTATTTGAGGCAGAGTCTACTAAATCTGCACTTGGTAGCAACTGGGTTATCGTCAAAGAGGGTGATGCAAACTATGATGGTATCAAGGGTGATCTACCTGCATTTGGTGGCGCATACATCGAGACCACTACAGGTGATGTTGCTGGATTGCAAGCTACAGCTGGTGAGGATATGCTACAATATGTATTTACCCCTGCAACAAGTGGTACATATCGTCTTACAGGACGTATGGCACAGCGACTTGATGCATACTCTGGCACAGCTTGGGATAAGTGTAATGATATCTACATTAAGATGGAGGGTAACTTTACAGCAACTGGCAATAGTAGCGATGCAACACTTGCACAGCTAACAAGTTGGCATAAATACTATGGTCGTGGTCACGTTGATGCTAGCTACGGATCATGGGGTGCATTCACAAAGCTAAACATTGGCGAGTCATCTTATAATGCAAATTATGTTTTGGTAGCTGGAGAGGAGTATACACTCTCTATCTCAGCTCGTTCAATGGGTTGTTGTATCGACTACTTCTTGCTATATAAGACATCTCTTGGACTTACAGTCTCTGAGAAGGTTGATATCGCAACAGCTAATGACGAGCGTTACTGGCCAACTTCAAATGAGGTTGCAACATATATCTATGAGAGCTATACAGCATCTTCATTTGATATTCTTACCTCATCTACAGGTACTAGCATTGCATCTTCTGACTTCGCAACAGCAGTTGTTGACTGGAAGGATAACAGCTGGTTAGGAATTGCAACAGCACTTAAGTGGGGAGCAGCTGAGACAACTTATGAGGGTGTTGATGGAGATGTAAATATCTTTATCAATACAGTTCTTGAGACAGATGGTGAGTCTTCATATAAAGTATATGTAGATAACGTAATGGTTGGAGAGGTTACGAACCCTCGCATCTATGACACTGACACCGAGGAGTATACAATCCAAGTCAATAAGTTGACTGACGACAAGATCACAATTGCAAATGGAGCTACAATTCGCGTAGAGTTCAACAGTGCAACAAATGGCTTTGTTCCTGAGGATGATAGCACAGCTACATCAAGAGGACGTTGGGCATCCGTTGTAGTAACAACAGCTGATAGCATCTCAACTGATGATAGCGGTAGCGGCGATAGTGGAGATAGCGGTAGCACTGGCGGTGGCGGTACTATAGTAGTTGTACCAGGCTCATCTGAGAGTGGAACTACAGATGTAGGTACTACAGGAGACCCTGTATATTACTCATACGATATGCCTACAGCAGTAGCTCTTGGAACAACAACTATCCCGTTGACATTTACATACACTTCGACTGAGGTTACTGACTTCTGTGTAACAGTTCACGATATGACAAACTCTGTTACTTCAGGTTTCGGATTTGTGAAGGTTGAAGATGTTCCAGCAGGTGAGAATGTTACGCTTACAATTGATTTCCCTGTTGAGAGTACACTTGTAGAGGATGTTGATTATAGGTGGTCTGTATACTTCAACCCACAAGATGGAACATGGTCAGATACTTACACAAGTACAAAGGTTAATATCTATTTCGGAATGTATGATCCAGCGGATTATGCTGAGTAGTAGATCTAACAACTAATATATAATTTCAGAGACTTACAGTGCGATCATTGTAAGTCTCTGTTTTTTTGTTGTTAGACGGATAAAACTAGATTGAATATATAGCCCAATACGATAATAAATATGGTTATTGTGCTGAAAAAGATGGTTATCAACCTCCATGTCATAACCTTTTTAAGGAGTGTAGCTTCGGGCAGAGACAACCCCACAATGCCCATCATAAAGGCGATGGCTGTTCCGATAGGGACTCCCTTTGCAACAAAGACCTGAACAATGGGCACTACCCCCGCTGCATTAGCATACATTGGTACAGCAAGAGTAACAGCAAGCGGCACTCCATACCACTTATCTACTGAGAGTTGTTCGGTAAAAAAATCTTCGGGCACATATCCATGCATTGTAGCCCCTATTGCAATACCAATAATAACATAGAGTACAACACCCTTTACAATGCTCCAAGCGTCATGCAGAATTTGTGGAAGACGTTTAATAAAAGGTAGATTGCTACCCTCCCACTCTACTTGTTCGGCGGTGGCATTAGCTTGAATCTGCTTCACCCAAGGAGAGAGATATTTATCGAGTCTAAATTTACCCAATATAAATCCACCAACACACCCAAGAACAACACCAGAGATGGTATATATCAATGTTGCTTTCAAACCAAACGCCCCAAGAAACATCGCCACAGCAACCTCATTAACAAGTGGAGAGGTGATAAGATAGGCAAAAGTGACACCAAGAGGGATACCACCTTTGACAAATCCAATAAAAAGTGGAATGGATGAACATGAGCAGAATGGAGTGATAGCCCCAAAGATTGAAGCCAAAAGATATTGAGCACCATACATTTTATGAGTTGTAAGGTAGTTACGTAGCTTCTCAATAGGGAAATAGGCGTTTACAACGCCCATTACAGAGCTAATAAAGAACAGCAACAGTAAGATCTTAATAGTATCATAGATAAAGAAATTTACAGCAGCACCCAAGTGCGAGAGTGCATCTATACCCATCAGATCATAGACAAGCCAATCTGCAAAACTTTGTATCATAACTAATCACATCTACAATATTTGTATGATCCACAAGGGCATGATGGCTCCATCTGAGCAACATACAATTTATAAAATTCACGTTTTATCTCATCACGCACTCTTCTAAACTCGCTCTCGATGAACTCTGTCGAACCAACCACATGTGATGGATCATCGAAGCCCATATGTAGTCGATGTTTCACCTTGCCCGTAAATGCTGGGCAGCTCTCATTTGCCCCTCCACATACGGTAATTACATAATCCCACTCCTCATTAAGATACCTCTCAACCGAATCGGAGGTGTGTGTTGTAATATCTATACCGACCTCTGCCATTGCCCAAACAGCACCTTCATTAAGCTTTCCTGCTGCCGCTGTTCCTGCTGAGTAGACCGTTAGATGACGATCAAATGATTGCAAAAAACCGTGTGCCATCTGGCTGCGACAGCTATTACCTGTACATAAAATTAAAACTCTCATAAATTTACAAATAAAACATTACTCCATAATATACCCCCACAGCAATAAACAACAAAGCTACGACCAGTGAGAACCATCGTTGAAACACCTTAATGCGGTTATAGACCTTTCCAACCTCACCAACACTATAAGCCAAGACCCATGCCACAATAATAACTGGTAGAGATGTCGCAACTGCAAAGATGACAGGCATCAAATAACCTCCCGTAGCTGTAGCCGACATAGGTATCAACATCCCGAAATAAAAGACTCCACTTGTTGGGCAAAAAGCCAATGCAAATAGGACTCCAAGTAGCAGAGCTCCGAATCCGCCTCTACTCTTTAGATTATCGCTCCCCGAGCCACTAAACCCAAAGCTAGGTAGATTTAACCTATCACCAAAGAGCATAAATAGACCAATAAGTACCAAAGCTGGCGAAAGCAACATCTCACCATACTTCGAGATCATCTTTTGAACATGAAAGAGAGATGATCCCTCACGCAAGATTGTAATTAGTATGACACCCAAAACGGTGTAAGCGATTACTCTACCCAAAGTATAGAGCAATCCGCTCCAAAATATCCGATGTCGAGACTCCAAATCCCGACTAATAAAGCCTATCGCTGTGATATTGGTAGCAAGTGGACATGGCGAAACCGCAGTAAGCAACCCCAATAAAAATGCTGTAAATATTGGGGTTGTACTGCTATCTAGCAACAATTGCAACCACTCCATTAATTCAACATCTTATCAATCGCCTCTTTAAGCCTCTGCTTAAATTGCGCAGGATTATTTCTTGCATATTGAAACCCATCGGCTGTGAGATTTTGCACCTTGTCCCCACAAACAACCAACAACGAGGAGCTTGCAATCTCATATTTATCGGCAATCTTCTCACCATCGGCGGTAGAGTAGTCTACGGTTTTCATAACCACTCGACCATCACCCAACTCCTTAATAAGAGCCTCTGCCTCCAAACCAATAGCTTTACATGTTGCACAGCGTTGTTTCCCATGCATATATAACACCTCAACGTTTGCCACCGAGATACTATCCGATGTAGCATTGCAACACTCTTTATTACTAACATTTTGCGAATTTACGCTATTACCACACGATATAAATGCAAAAAATGCAGCAGCTAAAATTATCCTACTCTTCATCTATTAGAATTATTTAGTGAGTATTGACTTCATTTCATCCTTTGATGGCTTCTTGCCTGAAAATACAACCTTACCGTCCACAACCATAGCAGGCAGCGACATCACATTATACTCCATGATCTTCATCATATCCTCCTCTTTGATAATTGTCGCCTCGATTCCCATCTCTGCAACCGCCTCAACTACATTTTTGTGCACCAATTTACAACCCGCACAACCTGTTCCTAACACCTTGATTTCCATCTCTTTTATTATTTTATTATTGTTTGTAGTTCGCAAAACTACGAATATTCATCTCAAAAAAAAGGAGACTATCGACAACAGCTCTTATCGATCTCCACACAATCCATTAACGAGCCTATTAACTCACGAGCCTCACCCCACGCCTCTTTATTGATGCAATACTTCACCTTTGGCGGCATGATTTCACCCTGAATTAACCCCGAATTTTTAAGTTCCGTAAGATGCTGCGACACCGTCGCCTTTGCGATCGGCAACACCTCATGGATATCACCAAAGAAGCAACACTCCTGCGATGCCAAAAAACGAATTATCGCCACACGTGCTGGATGACTCAAAGCCTTGAGATATCTCGCTATCTGCTCCTCATTATTTTTATACTCTTTACCCATTGCTTATCTTAGTTATTCGCAAAGCTACGAACAATATTCCTAAAAACCAAGGTTTTTCTATTTTTAGAATCGGGTTAGATTTGCAAATCCAGCATATTAGGGATAGCAATTCTGAAGATGTCGCGGTTAATCATAAAAATAGATGTTTAAATTAGCTGCAAAGATAGTATTATTTTATGGGGAGCTCTACTTTCTCCCAATTTTTAATTTTTAGTTAATAAATGCCCATTTTTGATTTTGTAAAAGTGGGTTATAGTGGCTCTACCACCGATTTTTGAAAAATTGAAAAGGGGGGATTAGTCACTAAAAAGTAATTTTGGGAGAAATTAGATCTCCCCTTATGATAAAATAATGCGGTCAAAAATGGCTCTCTACAAACCATCTTTGACCGCATTGTCTCAATATTATCCTATAGATTGTAGAGCGCACTCACTTCATACAGATCCTCTCTATTTTGATCCAATATCTCCAAACAACGATCGACATCTGTGGGCTTGAAGACTACACTTGCGACATTCCCCTCAGAGTAGGCATACATATATTGAATAAAGACATCTTCGCGAGCCAGACACTCCATGACCGACGATAGTGCTCCAGATGTATTCGGAGTATTGATGCAGATTACATCCGTAGTGTTGACTTTATAACCAGCCTCTCGCAACACCGACAGTGCCGACTCAACATCCGAGACAATCAGACGCAAGATTCCAAACTCAACACCATCCGAGACACTAAAGGCTGTCATGTTGATGCCGCTCTTGCTCAAAATAGATGTAACCTCATTTATTACACCTGCTCGATTCTCCAAAAAGATTGATAATTGACTTATCTTCATAATACTCTCCTCCTATAATTTACGATTATCAATAACTCTGACAGCCTTACCCATACTGCGTTGGATACTCTTTGGTGCTACCAACTTAATAGCTGGATTGAGACCCAACATACTATGCATACGAGCCGAGATACGCTTTTTGAGCTCCATCATCTGTGTCATATCGTCGCTAAATGACTCTGCGCGAACCTCAACCTGCACCTCGAAGGTATCTTGATTATTCACTCGATCCACGATAATCATATAGTGTGGCTCAAGCTCTGGGATATCCAACACAACCTCCTCGATCTGCGATGGGAATACATTCACTCCGCGGATAATCAACATATCGTCGCTTCGACCCACAATACGCGTCATTCTAACACTTGTACGACCGCAAGCACATGGCTCAGCAATCAGTGAGCATAGATCCTTTGTACGATATCGAAGAAGTGGCATACCCTCCTTTGTGATGGTCGTGAATACCAACTCACCCTGCTCACCATAAGGAAGTGGCTCGAAGGTCTCTGGCGAGATGATCTCTGGGAAGAAGTGATCCTCCACGATATGCGAGCCATTTTTGAACTCACACTCGTGTGACACTCCTGGCCCCATAATCTCACTCAATCCATAGATGTTGTAGGCATCGATTCCGAGTTTCGCCTCGATCTCATGACGCATCTGCTCTGTCCAAGGCTCTGCGCCAAAAGCTCCAACACGAAGTTTCATATCTGCCTTTGACATACCTGCCGCCTCGATTGAATCGGCTAGATACAACGAATAGGATGGTGTACACATAATTACTGTGGCTCCAAAATCGTGCATCAATTGGATCTGCTTCGCTGTATTTCCTGTTGACATTGGGATCACAGTACTTCCGAGATTCTCAGCACCATAGTGTGCACCCAAACCTCCCGTGAAGAGACCATAACCATACCCTACCGATACCACATCTTCGTGACTTACGCCATATGCTGTCAAACATCGAGTCATCGCCTCCGACCAGATCGATAGATCCTTGCGAGTGTAGCCCACAACTGTTGGAAGACCCGTTGTGCCCGACGAAGCGTGGAGACGTACAATCTCCGAGAGTGGCACTGCGAACAATCCATATGGATAGTTGTCGCGTAGATCCTGTTTTGTTGTAAATGGCAACTTTACAATATCGTCGATAGTTTTGATGTCATCGGGTGTGATGCCCATCTTCTGCATCTTTTCGCGATAGAAGGGTGTGCTATGGTAGACTCTATGTACTGTTTTACGAAGTCTCTCACCTTGCAATTTGCGCATCTCTTCACGCGACATGCACTCTTTAGTTTTATTCCAGATCATTTTTTACTTGGTTAATAGGTTGGGTTATTATTTTTTAAGCTGTTCAGCAACAGACTCTACACCGACTCCGAATGCCTTGATATTCATATCAACGATCTTCTCACCTTTGCGCCCGAAGATTCTGCGAATACCACCCTCCAAATCCTCAGAGTTAATCCCCAAAATAGGTGATGCCGCCCCTAACAATACGATATTTGCAGAACGCGACACTCCAGCCTCCGAAGCAAGCTGCTCAACATCGATCATCAACAAATTTGGTAGGCTACGTAGCTCTACCAATACACTCTCAAGCTCTGGATAGTTCGGAATATTGACAAATGGCTTCGATGATGTCACAACCCAACCACCCTCTTTGAGGTATGGCAGATAACGCAAAGCCTCCATAGGCTCCAACGAGATAATTGCATCTGCTCCACCTAGAGCGATCAAATCCGAGGCAATTGGTGCAGAGTTAATACGCAAATTTGTCTGTACATCACCACCTCTTTGGCTCATTCCGTGAACCTCAGCTTGCTTTATATTGAGACCCTCAGCACGTACCGCCTCGCCAATTACAGCTGCGATCGAAAGGATTCCTTGCCCTCCTACGCCCGAAAGAATTATATCACACTTCATAACTTTTCTCTATTTTTTTGCATGTTTTTTCATTGTCTGAATACACTCTCTTCGTGGTATGATTACAGACAGACCATCATACTCGATCTCCTCTCGAAGTGTCGCCTCGATCATCTCCATATTCTTTGGAAGTGGCACTACCACCTTAATATGTGATGGATCAACACCTAACCCTTGACAGATAGCCTCAAACTTATTCGTTCCAGCAGAGTCCTGACCTCCTGTCATCGCTGTAGTCAAATTATCCGAGATGATAAGGGTCATCTTGCTATTAGAGTTCACAGCATCCAAAAGACCTGTCATTCCTGAGTGTGTGAATGTAGAGTCTCCAATAACAGCAATCGAAGGGTGGTGACCTGCATCACTCGCACCCTTAGCCATAGTTACCGAAGCTCCCATGTCGATACAGCTATCAATCGAGTTGAATGGAGGCAACGCTCCAAGTGTATAACATCCAATATCACTAAAGACCTTTGCTGAGTCATACTCCGCAACAATTTTATTGAGTGCAGCATATACATCGCGGTGTCCGCAACCTTGGCACAATGCTGGTGGACGAGCTACGACAACCTCGCTTGGTTGATAACTCTGCTGTGACGCTAAACCAAGTGCTGGTTTAATGTTATCTGGTGTAAGCTCTCCAACACGTGGCAACGCCCCATCCAGACGACCTTTGATATTGCCTTGATCCAATAGACCACGCAACTGCTCCTCGATAAATGGTTGACCATCCTCCAAAACTAACACCTCATCACACTCTTCGACGAGCTTTGCGATCAACGCCTTTGGTAATGGATACTGCGAAACCTTAACAGCCGAATATGGCAACCCTTCAGGGTAGTTCTCATTTAGGTAGTTCCATGCAATTCCCGAAGCTACAACTCCGAGGCTCTTGTCTGTACCCTCGTGATATCTGTTATAGATCGACCCCTCTGCCAAACGTATCAACTCTGATTGCTGAGCTATAACCTCATTATAACGACGACGCGCAATCGCTGGCAACAACACCCAACGACGTGCATCCTCTGGGAAGTGGATCTCGTTCTGAGCAACCGCTTCACTAATCTTAACAATAGCACGGCTATGTGCCATACGTGTTGTGATACGCAGTAACACTGGTGCCATCAAACTCTCAGAGAGCTCGAAAGCGTACTTCATAATGTCGTAAGCCTCCTGTTGTGATGATGGTTCAAGCATCGGAATAAGTGCGAACTTACCATAGAAACGTGAATCCTGCTCATTCTGTGATGAGTGCATCGAAGGATCATCGGCAGCCAATACCACCAAACCTCCATTAATACCAGATACACCCGAGTTTACGAACGCATCGGCTGCCACATTCATACCGACATGCTTCATACATACCAAAGCACGTTTTCCGACAAACGACATACCCAAAGCGGCCTCCATCGCGGTCTTTTCGTTGACACACCATTTGCTAAATACCCCTTGCGCCTCCTTAGAGTTTTGGATATACTCTGTAATCTCAGTTGATGGCGTACCAGGATAGGCGTAGACTCCCGATATTCCAGCATGGATAGCTCCTAACGCTATCGCTTCATCGCCCAAAAGCAGGGCACTATTATCTAAATTCATCTCTGTATATTATAGTAATTTATCTCAATTCAAAATCATCAGCATCATCGAGTGCTGGGAACTTTGCCCGAAAGGCAACCAAAGCATCCATATCAACCTCAAATGTCACTACTCCCTGCTCACCATCCCTAACCGACGCAACCTCACGACCCAAATAATCAATCGCCGCAGTCCCTCCAGAGTAGATAGATGTTGGATCTTCACCAACAATATTAACTCCACACACATAACTCAAATTCTCTATCGCACGAGCTTTGAGCAGTATATCCCAAGCTGCGCGCCTAGAGTTTGGCCAGTTTGCCACACATAGTATCATATCATAGTCACCACGATTGCGAATCCAAACTGGAAAGCGAATATCATAACAGATAAGCAGCAATATCCTCACCCCCTCGATCTCAACTACCACTCTCTCCTCTCCTGCTCTATACCCATTCTGTTCACCAGCAAATGTAAAGAGGTGTCGTTTATCATATTTTTTGTATGGGCCATCTTTACCAACTACATACAATCTATTATAATATGATCTCGTCTCCTCTACCGCAACACTACCTGCCAATGCAACACCGTAACGTTTTGCCATGCTTACCATCCACTCCAAGGTCTCATTGTTGGCGCAACTCTCAGGATTCATGCAAAACCCCGTAGTAAACATCTCTGAAAACACAACAAGATCTGAACCCGAACACTTCGCAATCCACCCCTCAGCAGCAACTCTATTTTGCTCAGGTTGCAGCCACTCCACAGAACTCTGTACTAAAGATACCTTCATCTCATTCACTCATTAACTTCAAAGTTACAACTATTTTTTGAAACTACAATGTCTAAAACCCAGAATTTCTACTTGCGCACCTTTTTTCTGAGCACAACTCCCGAAAGCATTGTGGTAACGGCGGTGGTCATATATGGGTGATTTGTCGAGATCGGTATCGGTTGACGCATCAATGCACATGTAGCGTCGAGCAATCTCTTCTCATCGGGGCAGATTAGAGATATCGCCTCACCCGATGCCCCAGCTCGCCCTGTTCTACCAACTCTATGTATATATTGTTCGGGGCTCTGAGGGAGTCCATAGTTGAAGATATGAGTCACCCCATCGACATCAATACCACGAGCCATCAGATCTGTCGCCACCAAAATAGAGGTTTCACCCTCCGTAAAGCGTCTTAATATATGTTCACGCGCCGCTTGACTTCGATCGCTATGGATTGCCTCTGCCGAGAAGTTAGAGCCTTTTAGAATCTGCGTTAACCTATCTGCCATCTTTTTAGATCGACAAAAGATAATTGTCTTCTCTGGAGATTTTGATCTTATCAAATGGAGCAAGAGTTGATCCATCATAGATTGCTCGACATAATAGCCTGTTTGTGTAATCTTTTGTGCCGCCAAAGGTTGCCCATCACAATCTACAACCTCCACCTCTTGAGTCAACTCCTTCAGGATATCCATAACTCCAGCAGGGAGCGTGGCACTAAAGAATAGAGATTGACAACTCTCATCACGCAACTTTGATAGCTCCATAATAGGCTCTCGAAAGCCCATATCAACCATCTGATCCACCTCATCAAGCAGGAAATATTGAAACCTATGGATCTCAACCACTCCCCTATCGACAATATCCTGCAATCTCCCTGGGGTTGCAATCACGACCTGAGGGAGATTCGTAAGGGCTTCATATTGCGCTTCATACTCCACCCCTCCATAGATCACCGCTATAGAGAGAGTCGTATAGTTGCTACACACTCTTCCAATCTGTTGCGCTAGCTCTCTTGTTGGAGCCAATATCAGCACCCTCTCATTGATGTTTATCGAAAGCCTTTGAATCAGAGGTAACAGATACGCTAAAGTCTTTCCACTTCCAGTCTGTGATCTAGCCACAAGCTCTTCACCTCGCAAAATACGAGGAATCACCAGTCGCTGTATCTCTGTTGGCTCTATAATATCATTAATGCTCAAAGACTCTACAAGCCTATCCTCAACACCTAAATCCTTAAAATTCATTCTATAATCAATTTGAATCTGCCTAAAATTTACTCACCTAAAAAAAGATTAACACACCCAACCTCAATACTCATTTGAAGTTAGATGTGTTAAATATATAAATTAACTTGAGCTTACACCTTATTTTCTACACATCAATGCTGAAACGCCGCTTGAAAGTTTGTTATAAACGACACTACAAAACATAGATACAACAAGTGTTAACAACACTCCCCACACATATACCAAAATAGAATACTTTGGGAAATACAATACTCTCTGAAGAATATCCAAAGTACCAGCAAAAAATATTGCGTGTACAAACCACATATTCATGCTATAAGTACCCAAAAATTGCAATATCTGCTCAACTCTTTCAGATTTAACTGCACGTAGGGTTGCCAAAACGCAATATATAAATATCACAACCCACAAAACATCTGTATTAAAGATCAAAAATGGCACGTATATATACTTTCGAGCATAGACCAAAGAGCAGATAACAGCTATATATAACAACACATTACGAGAACCTATAGCCCGATCTATAACATTAAACAGATTAAATTTACACACCAATATTCCAGCTAACACAGAACCCAAATAGCCATAAAGAGATCCAACGATAGCACCTACAATCTCACTCTCAATATTCAATTTAATCGCAGCCCAAGAAGCGATCATTAAAGAAAAAGCCACGACACAACTACGAATAAACCCTTCTGGTTTAAACAACCTAATGAGTATTGGTGATAATAACAATATAGCTATATAAAAATAGACATACCAAGGGATAATAACATTAACAAAACTCTGAGACCCTGTTTTAAATCCAAATAAGTTATATGCAAATTGCTCTAAAGTTGGCATTTTGTCTCCTACGACAAAAGCATATAGAATAAATAACAGAGCGACAAGCCAATATTGCGTCAAGAATTTAAATATCCTAACTGGCATCTTAGCATACGTATAACTACTTTGGCTGCTCCACATTGCATAACCACTATTAAAAGCATATATAGCAACACACATCTTTCCAAACTGTGCAATGTCGAACTCAATAATATATGGCAAAATTGAGGTAAATTCAATACCTGGTTTAAGCCATGATGGAAATCCAAAAAAGTGGTGAAATAGCATTAATAATATTGCCACTCCACCAATAATCTTGGCTTGATTTTTACCGTACTCTATCGGCATATCTATTTGTCTCTTCATTATTTACCTCTAACAAACTGTTCAAAACAACTAGCTATAAAGGTATAACGGAAAAGAGCTAGAGCGATCACTGCACCTATTGAATTTGCCGCAATGTCCAACACGCTACACTGTCGCCCTGTAAAATGCTGTATAACCTCCATCAAACAACCATAACCAATCGAACAAAGTGTGACCCACACCACAGATGAATATTTCACAATAAACCCACGCTGCGAAAAGACCAACAACAATAACATATTAAGCACAAAATAAAACATAATATGCACAACTTTATCAATACCAACCACATCCGCCATAGGGACATTGGGTGATAACTTGATTGTAGACAATAGTGTCACTACAATCACATACAACAGTGTCAATCCCTCTACTACAGTTTGCCTGCTCATATATCATTAACTTTTATAAACAACTTACTAACTACGTAATCTCTTATAACACAATACGGGCATAATACTTAATGCTGTCGTTACTATTACATTCAAGAATGTATATATGTATTGATTATCTATAGAGTGTAAAATATTAACTTTAGGCCAGAATGTAAACACAAACATCTGCACCAGAAAAATATCATATGAATATCGCCCGATCTTTTCAATCAAATTAGATGCTATATAATACTTTTTAATAAGGGGCAACAATAGAAATACCACATAAAAATATGTTGGAAAGTGAGCAACTCTCCACTCATAATCGGTACTAAATATAAAAGGTTCTAGATTGATCTGAAAATATGCTTGCACCATTAAAAATATCAAGCCCAAACCACCTAACAACTGCTGCCAGATTGAAATTTTATTATTGCCGTAATAAAGATAGATACCCAAATAAATTAAAAAGAAATATCGTATAAATAATAATCTATATATAGGTAGTGGCAAATTAATATATGAACATAAAATCTCAAATATTATTGAGATCACCACACATATCAAAGCTAGTTGCCCTCCTATTTTATCACGGAATTTACGAAATAACAATACTATAAATGGTGTTAATATCCAAAATTGAATATATATCCAGACATAGTATGACCCAGGACCTATTCCTCCATGCAAAATAAAATACTTAAGCATCTTTAATGTCAAATCACCTGTCATAAAATAACAGAGTAATTGAGCTAAAATCAACAGAGCAAAAGGAAAAATTATTCTTTTGAAGAGTTTGCCAAAGTCAAAATAATCTCTTAATGTATGACTACCATTAGAAAAATACCTTACAGTATGAAATACCTGCATTAACAAGAAAATTGGAACAGCTTGCTTTCCCCAAAATTCAAACAAAGAGAATTTTCTAACTATCAAAGGTAAATTATGTGTTAATACAACACATATGATTGAAAGTCCTTTTACATAATCAATAAAAGGGTCATAAGTATCTTTTTTTAATATCTCCATTATTACCTTATATATACACTAATTATCATCATCTCTATTTAAGGACTCTGCGTACAAGTAAAAAATTCACAGGTATAGCAACCGCAAAGACAAAAATAGGAGCTATCTTCTCATTCACACCAAGATATATATATATATTCAACAATCCAATATGCAATAGATAATTAATTAGATGGCTCACCCCGAAACCAACTGCCTTCTTAGCACTTGTACCAGTATTAAATGTAAAATAACTCGACAAGAAGTAATTAGCCACAAATGACACTAAATAACCAATCGTATAGGCAATATTCACCTCTATTAATAAACTACATAGATAATAGACTCCATAATGAATTGCTGTTGCTACACCCCCAACGATAATAAAACGGATCACCTCCATTAGTCCCGGTCTTTGCTGCGTCATGTTTACTTAACTAATGGGGTTATAGAAAGTACCATGCAATCATCATCTCTCAACTCAAAAATACCAATCCGCTCCCCATTATACTGAACAAATGAGATCACACTTGAATGCAATACTGAGTGACTATTTTGATAACGACTTGGTTGAATCTTCTCAACAATAGAACGTTTAAATGAACCATCTCCTTCATTTCCTGATTGCGTTATTAATAAATAATCACCTATCAATTCACTATCTTTAATGATATACGTAAATAACATATCCGTTTTACGCACTACCAATCCACCAGAAATCTCATTTTCACTTGAAGTGGATGATAGCATCTCATTTATACTATCACGAACACTCTCATCAACAAAAATAGCTGGCTTACTCTCCCTTGAATAAACCAAAGAGATACCACTTCTATTTCGAGATGATCTAGGATCATAATAACTACTACTTAAAAACTTAGGGGTATATGGTGCATCTAAAAAGACTAAACCTGAATCTGAATTAATATACTCCTCAATCAACTCATCCTCATACTCTTTCTGAATATATGAGTAGTAACATGTCATAGCAATCATAAATAATGACACTATATATAATCCCCAAAAGCCAACATTGTATTTAGATTTAGATTTAACTACAACTAATCTTAAAATAATTATGGCAAACAACAGTAACCACAAGTAATATAGACCAATCAATACTCGTCCACCTACAGGAAATATCCACGTAAGTAGTTTTGAGAAGAGAAAAATCAACGAATATAGTTGATACTCCTTCAACACCATCCACACTCTTCTCAACTTAAAATGCCACATAGTAATAACTATTCCAATAACTAAAGGCAATATTATCAAGTAATTTCGAAATATAAATCTAACAATGTTGACTAATTGTTCTGACAAATCGAATCCACCACCAGCAACAGCTCTACTCCAGTTTCCTGGCGCAATAATAAGCATTAATGCACCACAACAAAATGCAAAGCTAAGCAAACATCGTTGTGTCAATATTTCACGATAATTGATTAAATAATAGACACACAATGCACCTGCTATAGGTAACGAAAATGACTCCTGTGACCACCCAAACAAAAAACACAACACAAAAAGAGGTATAGTATATACCCATCTCCTGAACTCATAATATCTCCATATATATATAAAACTCACACAGAATGTTAAGCCCCATAGATAGTTAACAGCAAATGCTATAGAGTAGTAAAATGAGAAGTGAGCAGGAATAAGGAGGACAATACTAATAGTCACACAAGCCCAAGCCTTATAATTTTTAACTAAAGACCTATCAACAAGAGATACCGTTAAAAATGTCAATAACGTAAATATAGCTACATTGAGAATATTAAACAACCCCTTACCCCATATACCGCAAAATCCCTGGACAATAGAATGAATCACAACTCGACCAGAATGTGTAAAGTAGTGATTATATTGAGATCGAAATATATCACTCAGACTCTCGATTCCTAATGATTCAGATGTTGGCCAACCATTAACACCATCACATATAAATTTGTAAAAATGGTCATCTGAATGCAAATTTGTAACACAATTCAAGAGATAAAACAGTACTAAAATAGGCAGCATTATCAATGCCACTTTATACTCTTTCTGCAACTCCTTCAACCACCTCCTCATTTAATACACTATTCTGTTCTCCTTGAAACTCACGCACAACATATGTTGGGCGACGTTTCGTCTCATTAAAAATTCTACCTAAATACTCACCTATAATCCCAAGCGATATAAGTTGTACGCCCCCTAATAGCAAAATTGTAAGCATCAACGATGGGTAACCGTCAACGTCTGCTCCATATATTATCGTCTTAACAAAAACTACTACCATGTAGATAAAAGTAAAGATAGTGACCAAAAATCCCAATGCTGCCGAAAGGCGTAGTGGAATTGTCGTATATGATGTGACCCCCTCTATAGCAAGTGAGAGAAGACTAAAAAAATTAAACGATGATATCCCTTCATTACGCTCCTCATGGGTATATGTAATCTCATACTTTCTATAACCGATCCACGAGTACATTCCCTTGGTATAACGCTGACTCTCCCGCAGTTGCTTCAATGTATTGATACATTTACGATCCAACAGGCGGAAGTCTCCAACATTCTGTACCGACTTCTCCTTTGTAAAACGCTCTAGCATACGATAGTATAACAACGAGAAACTTTTACGCAAAAAAGAGTCCGTTTCACGCCCTAATCGCCTAGCATAAACATCATCATAACCCTCCTCCCAATGCTGCAACATCTCATGAATATAACGTGGCGGCATCTGAAGATCAGCATCAAGAATTATGGCACAATCCCCCGTTACATGGTCAAAACCAGCAAGCATTGCCACCTCTTTACCAAAGTTACGTGATAGATCTACAAAACAGACTCTATCATCCTTTTCTCGAAGCTCCCTTAAGCATTCAAGCGTACGATCTTTACTACCATCATTAATAAACAGAAACTCCCACTCATACTCTGTATGAATATCAGCGAACTCTGATATAGCTACATACAGCGAATCAAGGGACTTCTCCTCATTATATGCAGGTATTAATAAAGACACTCTCTTCATATTTAATAAAATCTGTTTAATATTTTATCATCTACTTATCAATCCAACCCGATAAACGCTCTCCAAAGGTGAGTTTGCGAGGTTGCGGTTCGACATAATCATCTGTTGGAACTGGCTTTAGATGAGATCTTGACTGGATCATTCTATAGATTGTTCCCCAATCTGGCAGACCTCCTAAATTACGATCATCTATAAATAGATCAGCTTTCAATTTGCGCGAGAAATCTTTCTCATTGCCCTGCTCCTCTGGATAATCTCTATTGATGGCGTAAAACTCGACACCACGCTCTCGACACCACTCTACAGCCTCATCCAGCAATTCGCCCTCTCTCACACTCCAAAGGATCAAACGATGTTGATCCCTCACAAGCAATTTTAAGGTATCTGTTGCAAAAGGTCGCTCAGCCCCTATACTTGGATAACAATGCTCTACAATTGTCCCATCAAAATCTACCGCTATTACCATCTCCTTACCTCTACTCTATATTACCACTCCCAATCAAGGCGAATAATATCCTCCTCAATTAGATCTGTTCCAGCCTGTACCTCTATAATCTGAAGATCTGTAACGGCTCTTACTGCATGCTTCTGACCAGCCTTGATATGAGCTACATATCCCCTACTAACATTAATCACCTCGCCATCCAAGACTAATAGACCCTCTCCATCAACAAATGTCCAGATCTCCTCGCGATTATTGTGATATTGATAACTGATATTGCAGCCAGCGTTGAGATATAACAACTTCGCAAGGGCATTATGTCCATCCTCGAAGTGCTCATGTCCCATAACTCGATACTTTCCCCATCTGCGCTCTTCGTACATAGGGCGTGCATCAAATTTATCAGCATAAGATTTGAGGTTAACACTCGCCTCCTTTTTGCTTACCAAGATTCCATCTGGACTCGCTGCAATGATTAAATCCTCCACACCAAGAGCAACAATAGGTATATCAAGTTCATTGATTACATGGCTACTCTTCGCACCCTCATCAACAACTACATTTCCGATTGTTTTATCCTCGATCTTCTCCGAAAGACTATTCCAAGTACCTAGGTCGCTCCAATCACCACTATATGGAACTAACGCAATAGATGATGCCTTCTCAACAACCTCATAGTCGAAACTTATCTTTGGGAACTCCGCATATCGAGAGCGAATCTCATCAAAGCTATCCGCTACGATATACTTCTCAACAATATCGATTATATAACCAAGGCGGAATGCAAATACACCACCATTCCAGTAGGCATTTTGCTTCAAAAGCTCCACTGCAACAGCCTCATTTGGCTTCTCTGTAAAACGATTTACTGTGATAAACTCCTCGCCCTCAGCAGCTGCATTTGGTACTATATAACCAAACTTTGTCGATGGCTCAGTTGGCTTGATTCCCATTAACACCATATCGGCAGCACCCTTCTCAACAGCCTCTGCCATCTTTGCAATTGCACTAAAATAGCCACTCTCGATATAGGAATCACTAGGCATTACAACGACAACCTCATCACGGCTACAACCCTTAGCCTTAGCAAGGTAACTAGCCGACAGAGCAATAGCAGGGAATGTGTCGCGACGCTCTGGCTCAGTCACAACAGAGACTCCATGACCCATCTGATTGATTATAGAGTCATATTGTGTTATACTTGTAGCCACTGTAAGCTGAGCAACAATTCCAGACTCCTTTATTTGGCGATCTATACGCTGCACCATAGACTCAAAGCCACCATCTGGAGAGCTAAGTAGTTTCAAAAACTGCTTAGAGCGTGCATCATTCGATAGGGGCCATAGTCGCTTACCTGAGCCACCTGATAATAGGATAATATTCATATTGTGATTTTTATAGCGTTGCCAAGAACTCCTCGTATGTCCTCTCAATACCCTCTCGAAGTGATATTGTTGGAGTCCAACCCATATTATATAACTTTGTTGAATCCATCAACTTACGTGGTGTACCATCTGGCTTTGTTGTATCCCACTCAATCTCACCCTCAAATCCTACAACATCTGCCACCATTTCAGCTAATGCCTTGATTGTCAACTCCGACTGTGATCCAACGTTCACATGTCCGTAGTCTGAATAATTTAGCATACAGAAGATTGTTGCATCTGCCATATCATCTGCGTGCAGAAACTCTCTATATGGAGATCCTGATCCCCAAAGTGTAACTTTGCCTCCCGATAGCTTTGCCTCATGGAATTTACGAAGCAGAGCTGGTAATACATGTGAATTTTGCAGGTCATAGTTATCCCCTGTTCCATATAGGTTAGTAGGCATAACACTCACAAAATCACAACCATACTGTTTGCGGTAGTAGTCACACATCTTGATTCCCGAGATCTTCGCAATAGCATACGCCTCGTTTGTCGGCTCAAGCAATCCCGTGAGCAGCGCATCCTCACTCATTGGCTGAGCAGCCATCTTTGGATAGATGCAAGAGCTACCTAAAAACATCAGTTTCTTTACGCCATTAAGATATGAGGCGTGCAAAACATTATTCTGGATCATTGAGTTCTCATAAAAGAACTGAGCTGGATAGGTATTATTTGCGACAATACCGCCAACCTTCGCTGCTGCCAAAAATACGTAATCTGGTCTCTCTGTAGCAAAAAAGTCATTAACCTGTTGCTGCGATGTTAGATCCAACTCATTGTGGGTACGCAACACAAAATTTGTATACCCATTAGATTGCAGGTTACGAAGAATAGCCGATCCGACCATTCCTCTGTGTCCTGCGATATATATCTTTGCTGACTTCTCCATTCTACTACAAGTTTACCTCCAACTGCTCATGGAACTTCTTAACATACTTCAGATCATGCTTAACCATAATCTTCACCAACTCTGGGAAAGATGTCTGCGTTGGATTCCATCCAAGAAGAGTCTTTGCTTTGGTAGGATCTCCCAACAGCTGCTCAACCTCTGCTGGACGGAAGAATTTGGGATCTACTGCTACAAGCTCCTTGCCTGTTGCAGTGTCGATACCCTTCTCATCTACACCCTCGCCTTCCCAACGAAGCTCAATTCCAACCTCTTTGAATGCAAGAGTTGTAAACTCACGAACTGTGTGGTATTCACCTGTTGCAATGACAAAATCCTCTGGTGTCTCATGTTGCAGAATCATCCACATACATTGAACATAATCCTTTGCATAGCCCCAGTCACGAAGCGAGTCCATGTTTCCGAGGTATAGCTTATCTTGGTAGCCCTGTGCGATACGAGCGGCAGCCAACGTGATCTTACGTGTTACGAAGTTCTCGCCTCGACGCTCTGACTCGTGGTTAAACAAGATTCCATTTACAGCATACATACCATAAGACTCACGATAGTTCTTCGTGATCCAGAAACCATACTGCTTTGCAACTCCATATGGAGAGCGTGGATAGAATGGCGTAGTCTCCTTTTGTGGAACCTCCTGAACAAGACCAAACAACTCGGATGTTGACGCTTGATAGATACGACACTTCTGCTCCATACCCAAAATACGAACAGCCTCCAACATACGAAGTGTTCCAACTGCATCACACTCAGCGGTATACTCTGGCACATCAAACGAAACTTTCACATGTGATTGCGCTGCAAGGTTATAGATCTCATCTGGTTGAATAGCCTGAATAATACGAACCAAAGAGCTTGAATCTGTCATATCGCCATAATGAAGATTAATAGTCTTCTTATTCTTCATATCACGAATCCACTCATCGAGATATAGGTGCTCTATACGACCTGTATTAAAAGATGATGAACGACGAATTATACCGTGAACATCATAACCCTTCTCTAATAAGAACTCAGCCAAGAACGAACCGTCCTGACCAGTTATACCTGTAATTAATGCTACCTTTGCCATTATATTCTCTATTTGTTAATTAGTTTTGCTGATATAAATTGTGGGATCTTCGAGAGTATCTTACACCCTAGAGTCCAATATGGGTTAAATCCGTGAGATCGATAAAGACGCAGATCCTCACCCCACTTCTGCTTAATCTTCTTTGGGTCAGTTGAGAGTCCTCCCATTCGCATTCTTACCACATAATCATTGTAGTAAGAGATCCTAAAATCGGCTTTATACATATATCTCAACAAGAAATCGGAGTCAGCAGCGATCTTGTAACTCTCATCATATAGACCCATCTTGTCGAAACACTCCTTGCGGATATAGACCGTCGGGTGGAGTGGCAACCAACCATTACTCATCCTGCTCTTTTTATAATCTCCGCTTATCCAGTTACGCACGATCTTTGTCACATCCTCTTCATCAACATAGATTCCATTACCGTAGATAAGCTGAGCTTGAGACTCCTCTAGCTGCTTTACGATCTTCGATATTGTATCTGTTGTATAGAAGAAATCATCGGAGTGCATGAGCCCAATCACATCGCCCGTAGCGGCACGAATACCTTTGTTTATACCCTCATACATACCTCGATCTGGCTCAGATATGATAGTCGAGATTCGCCCCTCATACTCCTTTATAATGCTCAACGACGAATCCTTAGATGCCCCATCGACGACAATATACTCAATATCTGCATAATCTTGAGACAACACACTCTCTATTGCATCACGAATTGTCGCTTCACGATTATAACATGAGGTTATTATTGATACTTTCATTTTGAAACTATTTGTTATTTTTCGACCTCTAAGCTCTCTTTAAAGATCTCGAGACCCTCTCGAAGAGATAGTTTTGCTCGCCAATTTAAGAGTTCTAGACTCTTTGCGATAGGTGCTACAGCATACATTGCATCAAAAGCACGATATGGCAGACCTCCCCAATTAGCGGATATGGATTTGCCAAAGACTCTCTCCATCTCCGATGCAACCTCTCTTATTGAGTGTCCAGCCCCTGCTCCTAAGTGGAGTTCCGTAAAGTTATACACCAACCTATCTCGCTTCGAGATCAGAGTATAGAAGAAATCTGCCATGTCATCAACATGGATAAAATCTAAAATCTGCTCTCCCTTGCTAAAGTTTACAAGAGTTGGAGAGTCCAAGGCATCAACCATATAATCTATCACCTTCTTACTCTCATTCTTTCTACCATAAGGTGAATAAACCACTACATTCACCCAATGGAATGAACTAATTGACTGGTAGTATTTCAAGATCGGACGCACAGCTGTTTTACTCGCTGAGTATAGGTTATTTGCAAAGTACTCACCCGAACCATACAAAAACTCTGTGAAAGTTCCGATATTTACAAAGTGAGAACAGCTAGTCTGCGATACCGCCTCCAACAGATGTGTCGTAAAGAGGATATTCGAGTTAACAATATCTGTCGCACTCTGCTGATCGCACCTTGTATTGAAGAGTGCTGCCAAATGTAACACAACATCTGCATTATAATCAATAACCGCCTCTCTCCAAATAGCAGGATCTGCTGTCTCAATCACTGTAAGTGGCAGATCTCCAAACAGATACTCCGCCTTTTTAATACTACGAACTAAAACAGCAATCTCTGTGATCCCATTTTTATAGAGGTAAGGAACTAAAGTTCGACCAACAAAACCCGTTGCTCCAGTGATTAAAACCCTCATACTCTAAAATTTATACTCGATAGCATCGAGATCCAACCTATCTGCCTCACTCGGATCGTGTGGCTCAGGGATAATATCCATCAACATAGATGTCTGAGAATCTACACCCATAAATGCCATCCACAAACCTGGAGCAACGACCAAACGCTGATAATTATCCTTAACCGATATTATAATCTCTTGGAACGCACCACAAGTGGCACTCCCCTCTCGATTGTCATAGACAACAAACTTAATTGCACCAACTGGGACAATCAAATTTAGAGGCATACGATTGTGTCGCTTCCACCCCTTTACAGCTCCCGACTCGATCTGAGAAAAGTACGCCTCCCCAAAACCTGCATACCCCTCATCGGTCGACTTTAGCGCATGAAAGATATTACCCTTATCAACCGAAATCTGTTTGAGTGGGTATAGCTCTACACCCTCAATCTTTACTCCGTCCATTTCAAATCTTGTTTAGCAGCCTCGCCAATATAGAAATTAATCTGATCTACAGTCAATTGGTACATATCCTCTCGCTTCTCGATGTAGAATGCACGATACCAATCTGCAATAATCTTAACACACTGCTGATACGATAGTGTCGAGTGCCAATTGAGATAAGCCAACGCCTTATCACAGTTAAGTTTAAGAAGTGTCGCCTCCTTGAATGGAACATTACCTGTAAGTTTTGCAGCGTTATCTTTATCCAATCCCCACTGCTCCGCCAAATCCTGAGTCAACTCAAATACAGTCTTTGTAAGCTCGGCACGTGGCCCAAAGTTAAACGCCTCACCATTATCGACCTTACCCTCATATAGGTATTGACCAAGTGTAAGGTAACCACTCAACGGCTCCAAAACGTGCTGCCATGGACGAGTTGCCTTTGGAGATCTAATCTCAACGGTATCTCCATTCGAGAACGCCTTAACACAATCAACCACGATACGATCCGCAGCCCAATCACCACCACCGATCACATTTCCTGCACGAGCTACACCCATCTTGATATTAGGCATAGCCTTGATGAATGACATCCAGTAACACTTAATAGTCAGCTCTGCTGCACCTTTAGATCCTGAGTAGACATCCTTTCCACCCATTGCATCGCTCTCCTTGTATCCCCAGATCCACTCTACATTATCATACGCCTTGTCGCTCGTGATGATTACACATGTACACTCCCATGTAATATTGCGAATAGCCTCCATTACAGATGCTGTTCCAACCACATTTGTGGTAATTGTATCAAATGGATCTTTATACGATGTCGATACAATAGCCTGCGCTGCCAAGTGGAAGATAAAATCAGGTTTTATATCCTGAATATAGGCGTTCATCTCCTCTCGCTCACGAATATCACCAAATTTGTGGTTAGATCTGTCGCTGAGTTTCAACACATTGAACATTGCTGGTGTCGATGGTACATCTATCGAGAATCCGTAGACATCTGCGCCACACATAACCAACCATGTTGATAACCACGACCCTTTAAAACCAGTATTTCCAGTGATTAGAACCTTTTTGCCTGCGTATATATTGTTAAAATTACTCATAGAATTATTATCTTATTAAATTGTTACCAAATCTTCCAAGGGGCTTTATTGCTATCCCACAACTTATTTAGCTCTGTATTATCTCGAAGCGTATCCATCGGCTGCCAGAATCCACTATGCTTATATGCATGCATCTCGCCCTTCGCCAAGATTCGCTGCATTGGCTCCTTCTCGAACATCTCGTGGTCACCCTCCAAATAGCCAAATACCTCTGGCTCACAGACAAAGAATCCAGCATTGATCCATGTTCCAGTATCTGTTGGCTTCTCCAAGAATGACGATACTATTCCATCATCATCAATATCCAAGACTCCCAAACGACCACTAGGCTGATATGCCATCATAGATAACGCCTTGCCCGATGCCTTATGTGCCTCGATTGTTGCAGTTATATCGACATCCGCAACACCATCTCCATAGGTCAACAAGAATGGCTCATTACCAATATACTTCTGGATTCTCTTGATACGTCCACCTGTCATAGTGTGCAAACCTGTATCGACCATCGTCACCTTCCACTTTTCAGAGTGATTATCATGCACCTCGACACTATTATCCGACAGATCAACAGTCATATCACAGTTGTGACGGAAGTAGTTTGCGAAGTACTCCTTGATAACGTAGTGTTTATACCCACAGCAGATCACAAACTCTGTGATTCCATGCTGCTCGTAGATCTTCATAATGTGCCATAGAATAGGCTTCCCTCCAATTTCGACCATCGGTTTAGGAATTAAGTTGGTAGCCTCACTCAATCGAGTTCCAAACCCACCTGCCAAAATAACTGCTTTCATCTTTTTATTTTTTATAACAATCAATATTGTACTCTCTCAAAAAATACTCCTTCAAAGCCTCTGGAGTCTTACCACACACTCTATACGCCTCAACAATCTTTGCATCAGATATTGTACGATACCACAAACACTGCAAAAAACAGTAGAGGAATCCCTCAACACCATCCAAGAATCCCAATTTTAGGATATAACGATAGATAAAGAATGCCCAGACTCTCCAAAAGTACGGAAGTTTAGAGTAAAAACCCTTCTTTTTACGCTTTTTTAGTGCATCTTCATCCAACTTTTTATCTACATCATTCGCCTCGAAGAGTCCAACCTCACTATCAATCAACATGATAGCCTCCTTTACAGCGTGATTATTATGGGCAGCAATCCATCGTGTCAAAGAGATAATCTTGTCATCACAAAGGTCTACATTCCAATGAATCGAACAACCATCCTCTACCTCGACATGTTCATCAATCATTCGAGCCTCAAAAAATGCCTTCCCCTTACGCATGATACGTACCATCGCCTTAGGGTATGCCCCACCATGTCGCATCCAACGACGCATGAAGTACTCACGACGATTTATGCTAATTGCATTTACCGAGCTATCAACACTCTTTAAATCACTCTTTACCTTTGCAATAAGTTCATCTGTTAGATACTCATCGGCATCGTGACGCATGATCCACTCCGTTGGGTATGGAACTTCTGCTAGAGCCCAATTGAACTTCTTCGCCCAATTACTCTCCGCTGTCCATCTGTATTGGTATACCTTTGCCCCCAACCCTTCGGCAATCTCCACTGTACGATCTGTCGAATAGGAGTCAACAACAAAGACATTACAAGTCAACTTTAATGCACTCTTAACAGCCCTCTCAATATGTAACTCCTCATTGAGAGTCGGTATGAAGATAGATAATTCAGTCATCTGATTATTTAGTTTAAGCTAACTATTCAATACTCGTTTCTTGATAAATTTAGCTGGATTTCCAGCATATATCCCCCATGGTTCAGCATCTTTCATCATTACAGCTCCCGCTCCAATGATCGCCCCCTCTCCGATATTCGTATTTGGACCTACGAATGAACTTGCACATATCCATGTTTGATCTCCAATATGGATCTCTGGGCGGATCAACGGCAGTGTCGGGTCTTTGTAGTCATGTGTACCTGCACAGACATGTACCTTATGGCTAATTGTGGTACTCTTCCCAATCACAACTCGCCCGAGATTATAGATCAGTGTATCCTCACCGATTGCACTCCAATCTCCAATCTCCAAATTCCAAGGAAACCAAATCACTGTCGATGAGTAGATATGAACCTGCTTACCTATCTTTGCACCAAACATACGTAAGATCATATTTCTATAACCAAAAGCTATACGTGGCGAATATATAAAAAACAACTTGCCAAATGACCACAATATACGCTTTACATATATCCACTTCGAATAGTTTAAGTGCTTTCTATTCTCCGCTATATCTATTTCACCCATAATAGAATCTATTTTCTTATACTTTGATCGTAAAGAGCAAACATCTCCTGCGCTACGAATTTCATGGAGTAGCGACTCTCAATAAGGGCTCGCCCCCTCTCTCCCATCGCAGCTAAAGTATCCGACGAGATAGATATAGCTTGACGCAGAGCCTCTGTTATTGCCTCTTGTTCTGGATCTACACACCAACCACACTCGTTCGAGTTGAGCTCCAACCAAGGAGTTCCAGTTGTGGTAATTACAGGTGTACCCGAAGCCAAAGCCTCCGCCACCACTATACCAAAATTTTCAGAATATGTCGGCAAGACAAAGATATCTGCCTGCTTATATAGCTCCCACTTTTTATCTCCATAGACCCCTCCGCAGAAGTTAAAGAGATTGAACACCCCCAATTGCTCCGCCTTTGCCTTTAGTTGGTCGATGTATGCTCGCTCCCCCTCACCTGCTATTATAAACTCATACCCCTCCAATCTGCACTTCAGAGTTGATGCCGCCTCGATCAAAAACTCAATTCCCTTCTTAACATGTATTCTCGAAAGAAACAGAATTTTACGACTCTTATTCCAAGATCTCTTCAACTCTATGCTCTCAACATCTACACCATTTGGGACTACAGCAACATTGCTATTATACCCCAATTTCAGCAGATTATCCCTCTCACTCTCAGCCGTCGCGTGTATACAATCGGCTCGCTTAACCGCACTCCTCTGATACAACATTAGAGCAGGTAACTTCTTTAGCCAATAGTTGCGCTGCATAATCCATGGCTCTAACATTCCATGAGGAGTCAAAACAACCTTATACCCAAGATCTTGTGCCCACCTCTGCACAAATGCACACATCGGCATCCAACAACAGTTGACATGAACTATATCTGGCTTTATATCATTAAGCAGTTCACGCCACTCCGCCTTTGCCGAACCAAAAACCTGCGAGCTAATATAATGAACCTTACAGTTCTCCAACTCCAGTTCATTCTCGGTCTTACACGTCGCAACATGAAGATCCACCAACAATCCAAGCTCCTTCGCTAGGAGTTGCATATAAAATCCAACGCCTCCCGAAGTGCGATCTATACTGGGTATATAGTGGAGAACTTTCATATATTATCGTCCAATACAGTAGTACTCAAAGCCACTCTTCTCCAGCTCAGCTGAGTCATAGATATTGCGACCATCAATTATAAGTGCTCTATTCATCGACTTATGTAGGACACGCCAACTAGGTAGACGGAACTGCTTCCACTCTGTCACTAGCAACATTGCATCAGCATCGAGTGTCGCATCATACATATCAGTTGCATACTCCACAACATCTCCTATTATTCGACGGCACTCCTTCATTGCAACAGGATCGTAGACCTTAACCTTACACCCTGCCTCCAACAACAACTTAATTGTAACAATTGATGTCGCCTCTCGCATATCATCGGTCTCTGGTTTGAATGCCAACCCCCAAAGTGCTATCGTCTTGCCTTGTAGGTCTCCACCATAATAGCGGCTCAATTTATTGAAGAGCACACTCTTTTGGTTATCATTAACCTCCTCAACTGCCTTTAATACACTCATCTTATAGCCGCTCTTCTCAGCGGTTTTTATTAGTGCCTTTACATCTTTCGGGAAGCATGAACCGCCATATCCGCAACCTGGATAGAGGAATTTACTACCAATACGGCTATCTGTTCCAATACCTTTGCGCACCATATTTACATCTGCCCCAACGATCTCACAAAGATTTGCAATATCATTCATAAATGAGATACGCGTTGCGAGCATAGAGTTCGCCGCATACTTAATCATCTCCGCAGATGGGATATCTGTAAATATCACACGGAAGTTATTCAACAAAAATGGACGATAAAGTGTAGTCATAAGCTCCTTTGCACGCTCCGACTCAACACCCACAACGACACGATCTGGCGACATAAAGTCCGATATTGCAGCACCCTCCTTCAAAAACTCTGGGTTACTTGCGACATCAAATGGGATATCAACCCCTCGTTTGTCCAACTCCTCTTGTATCGCTGCCTTCACCTTTTTGGCTGTACCCACAGGCACTGTCGACTTTGTTACAAGGACTACGTATTTGTTCATATTGCGACCAACCGTGCGAGCAACCTCCAATACATACTGAAGATCGGCACTACCATCCTCATCTGGCGGTGTACCAACAGCACTAAAGATGATCTCAACATCATCCAAACACGATGTTATATCTGTCGTAAAATTCAAACGTCCCTCACGATGGTTACGCAAAACCAACTCATCGAGCCCTGGCTCATAGATTGGAATCTCACCATTTAGAAGACTCTGAATCTTCAACTCATTTACATCAACGCAGGTGACATGTACGCCAACCTCCGCAAAACAGGTGCCCGACACTAATCCGACATAACCTGTACCTACTACTGCTATATTCATATTTAAAATTTAATATACAAATCCACTTGTTCTACTAAAATATTTCGCCTCTTTTGGTATCGCTTTAATTGGTTTTGCTGGGACTCCACCATACAACATCCACGGCTCACTATAACTCTTTGCTAATACTGCCCCTGCACCCAATGCACTATATGGTGGAAGTGTGCTACCTCCTAATATTTTTACACCTGTCGACACAAAACAGTAATCTCCAATCGTAATTGGGTGGCTATCCTGACGACAATCATAAATATCTATTGAGTGTGACATAATCTGAGATGAATATCCACCTATAGAGACATAATTACCAATAGTCACCGTACTTGTACAATCAAGATGATGCCCCTTTGTTATACATGACTCTGCACCCATTA
The DNA here is from genome assembly GCA_047174275.1 of Rikenellaceae bacterium. Lineage (GTDB taxonomy): Bacteria > Bacteroidota > Bacteroidia > Bacteroidales > Rikenellaceae > Alistipes. Next base: position 31,141 of record JBCQUC010000002.1, read on the forward strand.
TGAGTGCACTAGATCTGGTTGTATCGTGGGCAAAGTGTTGAGAGTCTGAACCAGTCTCAAAACCTGTAATCCAATTACTCCTAGTTATCAATGAATTGCGCCCTATTGTAACTTTATCTAGGTATATTATCACATTCAAGTGCCCAATCATCGCCCCTTCCTCCATCTTTAGATATTTAGGGAAGACATATGACAACCCTATTCGAGCCGCTGGGTGAATATCATATTTGTAAAATTTATTCAACACCCTATATTTCAAACACCAAGGCAGAAGAACAACCAGCAAATTTATTATCTTTGTCATTACTGCAATATTATTTTGTATAGTTGATAGTATCGATCTGTCACCTCACCTATCGAGTAAAGTTTTACATTATTTAGCCCCTCTGCGATCACCTCATCTCTTTTGAGATCATTCGCTATAATACCTTTATATCCATCTCTTATACTCTCTACGCTATATGGATCTACAAGAAATGCCCCCTCTCCACAGATATCGACCATTGGAGAGATATTTGATGTAAGCACTGCTCGTCCAACTGCTTGACCCTCTAAGACTGGCATTCCAAAGCCCTCGTATGTTGATGGAAAATTAACAATATCACACCTATTATACTCCTCCAAAATCTCTGAATCGGATAGGTTTTCTACTATAGAGTAATCTATATTCAATCTCTGCAATAGCTCTCGCTCCTCATCACTTACGCTTCCAACCACCCTTAAATGGCAAGAGATACCCTCCATCGCCTCAATACTTCGACGTAGGTTTTTTCGCTCCAATGTGCCAATATGTAATATTATTGGCTTACTTTTTGAGAACTCTTTTGGCACATGTACAAACTCTGGAGATAGTGGATTAGGGATCACCTTTACCGACTCACCCTCAAGCGAGATTACATCTAGAACCTGTTGTTTAGAGTATTCAGATATGAATGTAACCCCCTTTGCACACTTCAAAGAGTCGATAAACATAGACTTCCAGAGTCTCTTTTTCAATCCATTCAAGTAGCTATAATACATTATATCGTGCACCGTAACAACACAATTCTCCCCTCGTAAAAATGGCAAAAGATAGTGCTCTGCTCCTGTTATATGGACAATATCATACTTGGTTGAACGACACTGTTTTATTGCTGCGCGTATATTCCGAAACAACCCCTTTGGTGAGTAGTTTGGGACAGGAAGATAGATTGAATCAACATCGCAATATCTCCTCATCGCTACCTCGATCGGTGCAAATACTCGACCTATCGAGAAACCCATATCTGGGTGACGATAAATAAACAATACCTTCATCTAGATACTTTTTGAATTAGCTGGGATTTTTAATGCAGCCAATGTTATACCTGTAATAAATATACAAAATCCAAGGTTGGTTGGTATTCCCATCTGCCCCTGTGGAAATGACAAGAGCATAGCCGCCGATAAAAACCAAGGCAATAGATTTGAGACCTTATTTCTCATTTGATACCACGCATATTGGAAGAGTTCAAATGAGATCAACAATCTAATAAGTATTATTGCCCAACCAATCAACAATCCACACTCACCGATAATTCTACTCCATTCGTTCTCTCCATTGAAAAAACTATACATATTTGCATTAACCATCTTTGCACCTGCATTTGTGGCGATTCCAACTCCGAACCCTGCAAATGGAATGTCAAAATTTAGAAGAGAGTTTAACAAACCTCCAATATATCGCCCTCCAATAACATTCTCGACTCCTCCCTCAACAGTATTAGCAGCCTCAAAACGAGAGGTAAATGCCTCCATGCTATCCCCCATCAAGCCCAAAACACTAGCAATTGAGAATGCTGCAACACCCCATATAGCAAATTTCACAACACGCTCCTTGTACTTCAGATTAAATACGGCCATCACAGCAACAAAAGCCATAAAGACGACCGTCTGAAAGAAGTGTGTTCTAGAGATTGACATAGGTATTGATATGATATAAGCTCCAAGTGCACTAAAGAGTATATATTGTGGCAATCTATATAATTTCCCCAGAGAATCATTCATGAAGACATAAAAACAGAGAAGACACCCAACTAAGCTCTGGAACATAATATAACCAGATGTAAATGAGAAAGTTCCAGATGGTCTAAAATACCCCATCGCACCCTCAAATCCCGCACTACCCTCTCCTCCAATACCCATATTGATCCAATCACTCTGATCCGAAGAGAATTGTCTTACAATAATAACTGTCATCAATAAAGATACATAGATAATAAACTTACCCATCAATAGAACATCATTGCGATCAAGCAACTTTCCCATCACAAAGACAAAAGGGATATGAAAAAAATATATTCGCCATCCATAGAGTCCAACAAAAACATTTCCATGACCAAACGCTAACGACAACAGTAGAGATAGAGTACTAACAATCATAATAGCCGACACATATCCACTCTGCAACCATCCCTTACCAAGCCCAACCATCACGAGCCATATAACAATCGGCTCACGAACCAACAACAACGGTGTCGCCAACGAAGGTAAAAACCACTTACGCAATGCACCCTCAAAAATCAACAAAAAGAGATATAACCAGATTCCCTTTTTGTATATCGACATATTCATTATCTCTCTAAACATCCAAACTCTCTATTAAATTTAATAACCGACTCGGCTAATTCAGCCTCATACCTACTCCACGGGCGTTGCTTTGCTCTTCTCAACGCCTCTCTACCCACCTCGACAATCCTCTCTGGATTATCTATTAACTCTAATATCTGAGCCCTTAAAGCCTCACTCGAACCCGCCTCAACAATCCAACCATCCCGACCGTGTGTAATAACATCTGGACCACACGTCCTATCTGTTGTTATTACAGGTGTACCCTGCGACATCGCCTCCGTTATAACCAAACCAAACCCCTCGAAGAGAGATGGAAAGAGAAATACATCTTGCGTTGCCATCAACTCTAACACCTCGCTATGTGGTATCGGTGGAATATATCGAACCCGACTAAGAGCACTCCGCAACGCATCACATCCATCAATATTACCAGCTCCAACAACAGTCAACTCCACTCTATCCTCCAACCCCTCAATAGTCTCAAAGATATTTGCAATACCCTTACGCTGCGAAAGTCCACCAACAAACAATAGTTTTATCTTGCGCTCCGCAATTGGCACAAATTGACGCGTCTCATTCACTGGCGGAAAACCATATGGAATTACCTCTATATCTGCCAAATTACCAGGATAATCAAGCAGCGACTGCTTCGTAAAACTACTCGCCACATATATCTTCTGAGCCAACGCCAACTCCCTATCCTTTCTCTGCAACTTCTCATCGGAATCATTAAATCCACCAAGTGTTACTGCCCACTCAGGACGATTAACACGCTCCGACTCCAATAACTTGCGCATTGTTCGCCAATAACCAATCGGAAGATCATAAATCCTCCCCTTACCAAGAGCTTTCGCACTTAGAAAGATCTCCTCTGCACAATCCTCATAACAGTATACCGCATCAAACTCTTCGCTCCTTCGCTCTACAAAATTTGCGACCTTTCGATCCATCTCACTATATACTCGATCAATACAGAATTTACCACTCTCATGTGCAATCCAACCTTGAATTTTGAGTTTTGATGCCACCATACGCCCCAACTCCATAAATGGATAGCTATATGTAAGACCCTTTACAAGAGGACTCAACATCCGCTTACGAAAATCTTTGAATGGTGGCAACATCGACAACAGATAGGTAAAGCCACCTTTAAAACAGCTCACCGATGTGTGGTAACTATGCAAAGCCCCTAACCTCTGAAGCCCATAGATAGCACCACGCACATTTGCATTACCCGTTGGATGCGCTATTACAACTTTTTTCATTATCTAATATAAATAAGATGCGATCTGTGCTACGATATTCTTTGCCGAGCGTAGAAATATTATCTTTGCTGAGTTGAATGAACTACTCTCCAAACGCTTCTGTGGCATATCTCTCCAAACAGACTCCCTCTTATACTTTAAATATACTTTTTTATATGGATTTACACACTCCACACACCACGCCTTAGCAGGCCCTGTAAAGTGAATAATCCTAGCACCGCTCCACAACTCCTTGACATATCTCTTCTGAGACTCTATAATGAGGGGTGGGAATGCAAAATACCCAACGTGTGTATTCCACTTAGGGTGAATAAATTTTATCGTTCCATGAAGCACTGCATTTATTGCATCTTGATCGTTTAGCTTAACATCATGAGTATTTAAGTAGTCAAACAACTTACTCTGAATACCATTCTCTCGCCAATAATCCAAATTCATCAATAAAACGCCAGCATTAGCATACCCTTCACCAATGTCGTCATAACCAATATAATCTTTCACAATATCATGCGAAGTTGAAGCATCGTTAACACCAGCTGCAGAGTAACCAGATAGATCAATATCATATAACTCCTTTAGGCTTCCATTAATTATAACATCACAATCAATATATATCACTTTTGATACATCTTGCAATAAGGTTGGTGCTAATAACCTTAAGTATGTCGCAATCGAATAGACACCAGGATCTGGGAACTCCTTAAATAGGTCATCAGTTATATTATAGATCTTTACCTTAGAGTTATATGAGTGACATATCTTCTCTATCTGAGAGATATTCTCACTCTCCACATTAACACAGAACAGATGTACAGTAACACTCTCCTCTCGATTATTATCGAGAAGTGACATTATGGCAATCCCAGCGTATTGACAAAAATTATTATCAGTGGCAAATATTACATCCATTTGCTGTTAATCTATTTTATTATTTACAGTTGAACGCCCTGCAAGATCTTGCTCTATAACAGCCAGAACATCTCGACGTGGAAGATGATGTTTTACCTGTAATATTAGAGCAATAATCATATAGCTTAATGGTCTTGGTGTCTTGACTAATATATTTAGAATAAGTCCATATAGCCCCTTAAACTCCAAGCCATACTCCGCAATATACTCTCGCCAAAAACCAACCTCCTCAGTATACTTCTTATATCGGTCAATACATTTTGCCAAAAATAGACTTGACAAAGAACGTAAGCGAATACCAATCACATGTTGATTAAAGAGGTGCAAAGAGACCTCGCTCTTCAGACTAAAATTTATAGATATAGGCTCTAACAGCGACTCAAATCTACCACTCGACTTCAATAACTCATCGTAGCTATTTACTCGCCCCGACAACTTTCTCGAAGATGGATCGATAACCAGATAATGGTATCCAGCACTATCAGTCAGATAGAGACTACCTACATGTGTATAGTATTCAAAGACAAATACATGATCCTCATGAATCGACAACTCCTCATCAAATCGAAGATTATTACTCTTGATTATATCTGTTTTATATAGCTTACCCCAAGGGTAACCATTCTGCCAGATATCTTGACGTGTAAACTCAGCTCCAATCTCGGCTCTATCTTTGGTATATACCGCTTCATATTTTTTATATGAATAGACTCTATTATCTATATCATATAGAGCACCCGAAATGTATATATCTGCGTCGTATTCGTCAACTTTAAAATCGACCAAAAAAGTTGGATCAATCCAATCATCAGAGTCAACAAAACAGATATATCTACCCGTTGCCAAATCCAGACCTCTGTTCCTAGCTGTCGATACTCCTCCGTTATTTTTGTGTATGACCCTCACTCGACCATCTCGTTGAGCATACTCATCACAGATCTCCCCCGATCTGTCGGAGCTACCATCATTAATGAGTATCAACTCAAAATCACCAAACGTCTGAGCCAATATACTATCGATACATCGCTCAATAAATCGCTCAACGTTATATACAGGAATGATAATTGAGATTAGACTCATGGTTACTCTTCAAATTTAGGATGAAAATCGATCACCCCTGTTTTTAAATTAATTCGCTGTGAAAGATACAACTTTGCAGCATCTATAAATCGACGCTTTAAAGGTGGAGGCGTAGCTAAAAAACCTCTCCACGGAGTCTGTTCAAGCAACTTAAACCAATCAGCTGTATATGGATGATTGCACTTATAGTTCCAAGGCTTAACACCACATGTATGTACTATAACTGGCTTGAGCCTAGCCTCTTGAAGTTGATCTCGATCTCCCCAATATATACCCTCTTCACCTCTACAGAACATATACTCCTGCACATTATACTTAAATGGCAACGTAAGACAATCTCCAACAAAGACTCTATTCAAAGCATCTTGATCCTCCCATGTTAGAATTGAGGCGTTCTTCGCTATATAATCAAATATAGTCTCCGTACAACCCCTCTCTCGCCAGCGCACCGTATCAATCAAACAAACACCCGAGTTAAAATACCCATGCTCTCTATCATATCGCAGACGATTAAAGGTCTCTATATCAAAACGAATCTTATCGTAGACCATTCCAATTGTGCATCCCTTCATATCAATAGTAAAGAGTTCACTTAGATCTCGACGAACAATAATATCTCCATCAAGATATAGTATCCGCTCAATCGCAGGATCGATCAATGATGGTATTAAAAGCCTAAAGTATTTAGCTATACTCTGACTATGTATATTAGGATTTATTGGACACTTAGCAAGCAGAGCAACATCAACATCATAGAATATAACCTCAGCACGACCATCTACTACCTCTCGAATCTTCGACTTATCATCATCACTAACCCCATTCACAAAGAGGTGAAAATGAAGATCTTGCCCAGCATTACTCTCACAAATTGAGGTAATAGCCACTCCACTCGGCATTACATAGCCACTGTCAAAACTTAATGCTATATCCATGACACTCTTTTATCGTTCTCTATTTTTTTATCGTTCGCACAACCTTTCGCCACACTCTCAAGAGAGGATTAAGACACATGTATATCGTTGGGTGATAGTTTCTCAACTTCCACTCCCAATCTTTATTATCCTCTAACCAACTACCATTACACAAATGTATTGCATATGAATCATCCTTCAGATAGAGCATATTACCAACGAATACATCTGACTTTTTAATCATCATATTATCCTCCAACAGCTGATCTTCATCAACATACCGATAGCCATACTTCAGAGCATTAAGCGTAATATGTTTACCAATTATAAGCTCCGAGAGATCTATCTTTCCATCAGCTGTATGGAAACTCTTACGTTGATAATACTCTAAACAATCCTTCAAATATGGTAACCCTGGTACAGATGCCATTAACGCCGCCTGAATACTCCAACCAAGTATAAACTCATTAGGATCTTTAGGTCTGAAATTCTCATCTAACTTCAACGGCTCTGTTGGATAGAAGTGTGGATGAACCTCATGTGAGGTAAAGAAGTTATACCCCAAGAACTCATCAAATGACCTCATCACCTTTATATCTGTATCCATGTAGATTCCACCCTCAGTGTAAAGAGCATACAACCTTACATAATCCGTTACAAATGCCCACTTGCGAGCTTTATATGCATCCCTAACAAATGGTACAGAGTCAAAATCAAAACTACTAGAGTCCCATAGTCTGAGTTTATAGTCGGGCAGATACTTGCTCCAACTCTCCATACACTTCTTAATAAACGGTGGCATCTCCTCACCACTAAACCAGCAATAATGAATAACCTTTGGAATCCTATTCTCCATACTATTTTATTTTTTTCCTCTTCCTAATATTAACTTTAATATCTGATCGCTAAACCAAATATTTGGTGTTATTAGTAGATTCAACACCTTAAACTTCAGACCATTTGTCTCTCGTCTATATGGCAATGACGTTGCAACATCGAGTATTTTAAGCCTCTCCTCCTTAGGCAACCCTAACCTATAAGCCATAATCACAGTGTACAAAAGATCCGATGTTGTACGACGATTTATTGACAAAAACGAAGCACCATGCTCTCGACACATATCATACCCTCTTAATGCAACTAACTTAAGTGCCAACGCACGTATGTATGATGGCTCTTGATAGGCTCTTTCTCCATCTGGAAAAACATAATGGTAGTTACGTATATATTTCGGAAGAATATTTATATCTTTTATAAACGAACAATAGTGCAAGACAAATTCACAATCCTCATTATATTTAATCTCTGTGTTGAAGAGAATATTATTATCTATGATTATACTACGCCTGAAAATAGTTGCCCACACATAGTTTATGGTGCTATAATCATAGAGATATAGAATTTTATCGGCACAAGAGTTCGCTCTATCTATTGTGATCGAGCGTAAAAACTGTGATCCATCAGACTTCTCCCATATTGCATTCTGAAAAAGCAGATCCTCTCCTTGATAGTTGTCAATATAATCCCTCAACCAATCTCTCTCAACCCAATCATCGGCATCAAGGAATGTTATGAACTCTCCCTTTGCCTCCTTTATTCCAATATTACGAGCCGAACTAACTCCACCATTCTCCTTAGTGAATACCCTTACTCTAGAGTCCTTAACCTCATACTCTCTCAACAGTTGAAGAGTCTCATCTCGACTACCATCATCAATACATAAAAGCTCGAAGTCGGGATACGACTGATTGAGAGCACTCTCAATGCAACGATCTAATGTCTTAGCGGCATTATATAGAGGAATAATTACTGAAATCATTACAGATCAAACTTACGTATTATTCTCAATGCTATCTTCCATCCGAAAATAGCAGACAAGATACTTAATACTCTACGAGGCGGTAGTTTAAACGACTCTCCCAACAGATCAAATTGGCGATATATCTCTGGCATAACAGCCTTACACGATGGATAATTTACATATACATAAAGCCCTAGTCGAGCACTACACAACTCACGCATCCTCTTATCATCACGATACTCCAGCAACATTGTAGAGATCATCTCAAAGGTACGAAGCACCGATCTATGCGCCTCAACAGAGAGTTTTGTACTAACTCCAATACCAGTCTGTCGCCATATTGCATACTCTCCAGGAACCGACAATGCACAATCTGCGGAGACGGCTACACGAGCAAAAAACTCTCCATCTTGATTCTTTATTACACTCTCGTCCCAACCTCCAGATTTTACGACCAAATCACGAGACATCAAATGGCAGTGTGGGCATTGCCACCCCTTACCCTCCAGAATACTACATACTAACTCGATACCTGGTCTGTGATCTACATCTAATGACCTAGGAGGATCGAACATTACATCATTGGGATGCAGCATCCTCACAGGTGAGAAGATCAGTGTATCACGACCTCCATCGACCAACATACGCTCCATCTGAGCCTTAATCAGATTGTCAGAGCAGTAATCATCGGCATCTAGAAACTTAACATACTCACCACGACTCATCTCAAAAGCATAGTTGCGAGCCGCATTTCCACCCTTCTTTGGATTTGTATATATGCGTACACTCTCAGACTCAAACGCCTTCGCTGCCGCCAACGAACCATCTGTAGAGTGGTCATCTACGATCACAATCTCAATATTGGGATAGCTCTGCTGCTGTAGCTTACGAATCGTATCAGCAATATAGATCTCCGCATTATATAGCGGTATGCAAATTGACACTAATGGAGGTGTAGACATTTTACTCTATTATTTATTAAATAAAAAACTCACAACTCTAATTCTTATCATCCATTTTGGCAGCAACATATAACTAAACCCGATTTTATGTCTAAATGAAACTTTTGGCGATTTAACTAATCGATGCAATGTTTTTTTATAAAAATTTGTACACTTATCTATATCTTCCAAAGGATAACTCTCAATATCTCGCCACACTAAAACAAACTTTAGAACACCCCCAAGTATAATATCTCGAGAGTTTATCAAACAAGTGGGTGGATACAAAAAAATCTCCTCAAATATCATCAACCATGAGATAATCGACCGATCTCGATACTTACATGTCATGATTGAATCTGGATTATCTCGATATATATAAGATGGAATATGGCAAAAAGCAATGCTATTTATGTGAGCAGCAACTATCTGTGTCCAATAGGTATCTTCATGAACAATACCCTCCTTAAACCACAACTCATTCTCTATTACAAAATCTCGTTTTATAAGTTTATTCCATGCCATAGGTGACATTCGACTTTGGGGAAAATAACAACTATATATCCAACTCTTGTCACAACTATACTCAGGAAAATCAAACTCATCAAAGCAATCATCTCGATTAACTCCATCAAAATGAGAGACAATCCGACCTTGAACAAGATCAACCCCTCTATAAGTCTCCGCTAAAGCGACTAAATTCTCAATACACTCAGCTGTTATATCATCATCACTATCTAGAAAATAGATATAATCCCCTGTTGCAGCCTTAATTCCACTATTACGACCAGCCGACAAACCTCGATTCTCTTCGTGGTGCAGAATTTTAAACTCAAAATTTAGAGTATGTTGAGATATAAGACCCTCTATAATCTCTATACTTCGACATGGAGTACAATCATCTATAAATATACACTCAATAACTCCTCTGTAACTCTGCGTCAATACAGAATCCACACATCTTACAATATACCTCTCTACATTATAAACAGGAATTATTATCGAGACCTTTATCATTCATTAACAACTAAGTAGTGTAAAACAATTATCGCCATATTTTTAAAAGCACTCTTAAAAACATACCAATAATTATTTTACCCTACTTACAACCCAAAACGTCGACAAACCATTCGTCGAATAATTCGCAATGAACGCAGAATAGAGTCACGCAGAGTAATATCATGCAGAGCATGATCCGCCGCAATATCCTCACCATTAAACGCCTTAAGAGAGCTCCAAGCTGTAGCCTCCTTCTGCCAAAAATCTGAGTTCTGATCCAACCCTAAACAGAGAAAAAATGTGGTACAGTGATAAGCACTTCCCATCGACACATAGGACTCTGCAATAGAGGGTTGAGCTCCACTAATTCCTATCGACAAAAAGCCATCGGCAAGAAAATTAGCCTCTGTCGACATAAATCGCTCTAAAAGTCGATCCATAGCACCCCTAATCTGCGAAAGGCTCAAACTATCAGGGATAAGACCTAGCAAAACTCCCTGCGACATAACATTAAAAGCACCCAATCGACATATATGCGTCCTACCCCAAATTGGGTATGTCCCCTCTGGAGAGATTGTACGCTCCTGAATCTCAAAATATCGTTTATATCGCAATAACGCTCTATCGTAATATTGTTTAGCCCACGCTTCGTTATGGCGGATAGCGGATAGTAATATATCCATCAACATCGGATGAATGACATAACTATTATAATAATCCATGCTAAAAAGCTCACCATCACCATAGATACCATCCCCTAAATAGAAATCCAGATCAAAAGAGTCAACTCCATAGCGCAATCGCTTAGGGTCATGCTCCTCACCTACACTCAACAGAAACGCCTCAATAATAGAGCTAAAGAGCAACCAATTATTATCCGCAGGTTTAAATCTACGCGTAGACTTTAGCCCCACAATCAATCGCTGTTGTATCTCTCCACCAATCTCCACCCACAACGATGGTGCTCGGAGGAGTCCCTGTGCAAGATATGCCGAATCCACAAGCGATTGAGAGCTATTTTCAAATGAGATATAATCTTTTGATCCTTTTCGAGTTATACTATCAAGTGTCTTTATAAGCTGTTCTCGACACTCCGAACGTTGTTTAACCTCCAGCTCAGCTCCTCCCTTTAGCTCGATCCAAGGTGCAATACCACACAAAATACGCCCAATAGCCTCAAGATATTGATCCTCACATGAGGAGGTGTTCAACCTCGGCATCTTTAACCTCAAAGTCTCAGACGCTCCGCACTCCAATACTGGATATACTATCTTATATAGAGCATTAACCCACTCAGATCGATTCATATGCTACAAGTTATTCTCTTTGACACACATCGAGACCTCATTCATAATGGTCGAATTTGCCTTGTACTCACCCTTCAAAATCGTTGTTCCGTATGCGACAACACACTTATCCCCAATGGTCACCCCCTTCAAAATAGAGACTCCACGCGAAATCCAACAATCATCGCCAATATGAACGGGCTTTGTTACAGGCTTCTCAAACTCAAGACCAAAATCTGGATACTGTCGGTCTGTTATCTCTCGACGTTTTTCAGCACTGTACATATTGTGTGTATTTGTATCCCAAATTGCACAATCATACGATATTTGATTATAACTGCCAATCGACACACACTCATCTGCACGAATCTCTGTACGTTGATTTATAGCGTTACGATCCCCAACTGTCACAGCACCCTTAAATCGAATCCAGATAACACAACTTATCCTATTGTAACTACCCACTCTCAACGATCCTCGTACCTCGAATCGAGGTGGATAGCCATCAGTTGATTTACTCAAAATATTATAGTCGCCTATTGTACATCTACCATCATATACCGCGATCTCGAATTTTGCAATAGTATTACACTTACCGATCTCTGCAACGCTATCACCCTGCAAATATATAGTACTCTCCTTAATCTGCGTCCCCTCACCAATCACACATCTACACCCTCTCGAGACATAAATAACAGAGTCTTTAATCGAGACACCTCTCCCAATAATAAGTTCTGCACCTTCCTCCAGAGTCACCTTAGAGCCAGATAGTAAGTACTTCCACCTCTTACTCCGTATTTTGCTTAGTATCGACATCAAATCAACTTAATAATTAAAATCCAAATAACCTCTTCACTATAAAGATCTTTATCAACGATGGGGAAGACAAAATATATCTAAATCCCAATTTATACCTCAATGATGTTATTGGCGACTTTATCAATGTTAACATCGTATCTTGATATATTCGTAAATATCCCAAATAATCCCTTAGTTGATTTGGGGTAACATATCTCCGTTGATTCACGATCTCAATAAGTAGATCTGGAATGATATCCTCTCTATTTATCATAGCAGGAGGAGGAGAGATAAACGTCTCCAACAACATCTTTAGACGTGATATGTAATCTTTATCTCGATATTTAGTTGTTGTTATACTATCTTCATTAACTCTATATTGATATGTAGGCGTAGAGCAAAATGCGATGCTTTTAATATGTGCAGAGGCAATAAGACTCCAATAGGAGTCCTCATAAACAATTCCATCTTTAAAGAAAAGTTGATTATCGAATATAAAACTACGTCTCATAAGTCGATTCCACACTGCTCGTGGACGAAAATAGTTCTTATATATCCACTCTTTGTCGCAACTATATTCAGGATGATTTTTCTCCGAATAGTCATCAGTTCTTGCAACGCCATCAACTACAGAGAAACGCCGCCCCTGTACAATATCAACCCCTCTATACTTCTCAGCTAAATCAACTAATAACTCGATACACTCTGGGATAATATCATCATCACTATCGAGAAAATATAGATAATCACCACTAGCGGCACGCAAACATGTATTCCGAGCAGATGCTACCCCCATGTTTTCCAAATGATCTACTATTTTGAATGTAATATCATTTGATTTAGGCGATTGTTCATATCTTGATATTACACTCTCAATAACATCACGGCTCGAATCGGTAGAGCAATCATTGACCATAATACACTCCATTGCCCCCTTATAACTCTGAGCAATCAGAGAATTTAGAGTTCGCTCGATATACCTCTCGACATTGTAGACAGGCATTAGAATCGATATTTTCAAAACACTATTTACCATACAATAACCAATAATAACTTTATCTACCTAATGTATTATATAACGACCTATTTCTCTTAGATTCTATGAATCTGCTTAAGTCTTTCTGCTTAAAAATGCTATGAGCTATTTTGCTTTGATTTTTGATTTTGATATCGAAGCTAATAGTGGTTCTATATACTTTCCTTCAAGAAGTCTCTCGATGTACTGCGGAACTCATCAATCTTTGCATTGACTACAGAGTAATCTATCTTTGAATCAAATATACTCATATCCATGTCATCAACATTTGTTATATAACGCCCCTCTATATTTGTTTTCTCAAGTAGAGATAACATTCTAGAATCACTACTTTTACCAGAACCAAAGACACAGAACTCTCGATTAAACAGAAGTGAAAATACCAATCCATGGAATGAGTGACACACAACATAATCTGCATATTTGAATGCCCCTACAAATTCAGCAGGTGAGTACGCCTCACCAACATTGCTAAATATATCATATATCTGATAGATCGACACAACTTTAAGCCCCTTAGCTTTTGCAATTTTTGTCGCCAATGCCAACGTCTCTGGTGTCGTAAAATAGACTAATACATACCCTGTTGATTTCGGCTTAACTGCCATTTCATGCCACACTCCACTATCTACAAGAAGAGTGGGGTCACATACAAGTTGAGAATCTACATTAAATTCAGACTTTAAACAATCCTGTAATTCAGACTCTCGAACGCTAATCTTATCAAAAAGAGGTAAAAAAGAGGCTACACTCCCTCTTTGTTTATCATCGAATGAATACTTCGAACTACTCGCTGCATATGTAATTCTTTTAGCACCCTCTCCGATCTCAAAATTACCCCAAAAAAGGTTATCTAAACCTCGCGTGAGACCATAATTCCAAACCTGATCGCTACCGACTACATAGACATCGTAATTCGTGTTGCAATATATATTTGTCTCATCACACTCCTTTGAAAGTTTTATATACTGTGCATTAAACTTATCAAACGATCTATTATATTTTACTCTTTTGCAGGTATATCGTAGAGTTAAAACAATCCAATTGAGAAACCTTAATGGAGTAGGAGTGTTTGAAGTTGGATCTGCTTCAAACTTATAAAAAGAGCGATAAAGATTTAATAAATAATCAGGTCTATAATCGATTATCTCTACTTCATGCCCCAAACTGGCGATATACGTCTGCAGAGCATACCCCTGTAATACTGCCCCATAATTATTTGCACAGTGAAACGTTAATATACCAATTTTTTTCATCTACAAAAGGCTCTTTTTATATTTTTACAATCAAAGTCTTGTGAGACTATCTCTTTATCACAGCTTTTACAACATCCAATCCATTATCTCCAAGAACGCCTTTCACGACCCTCTTTACTGAGTTGCGTAGGCTGAAATCCTCCTTACACTCAATAATAGATCTCACAGCCAATAAAGCATCACTCTCATCAACATTATTTGTAAACACCTCGAAGATCATCGGCTTTGAGGTTATCTCTGGGGATACAAACTGCTCATAAACTTGATTAAACTCATCCTTTGTTGATGCCGTTAAATACTCATATCCAAGATCTTCGGCATAATGTTTTATAAGAGTTGTAGATCTATTACCATAGTGACCAGCTGCTGCCATATACAGATCAGCGTCATCACCAAATTCAGCAGCTGCATGCCCCGCATTTCTAAACTCCGTACCCTTACCATTATTGACTAATAGAATACGAACTCTATTTGGGACATGTCGATTACCAACACTATTCAAATCATAAAAGAATGCAAGATCTCCCGTCACCAAGAAATATAATCTATCTAAATTAGCTAACGATGCACCAATTAGAGAGGATGTACATCCATCAATACCAAAACCACCCACATTGCTACATGAATTTACTGATGCTGGAAGTTCAAACAAGTTCCATGCTCTCAAAGAGTTTAATATAGCAAAGTGTATAGTGGAGTTATCTGGTATAAGATGTGCCAACTTCGAAGCTATCCAAATATTAGAGAGTGGCAACTCTGGCATCTTCTCTCTTACAGATTTAAGGGCATCATTACACGCTTTAAAATAGGTAGACTCTTTAGGAGTGCTTGAGCTATATTGGTTGAAGAAATACTCCTCACTCATCTCAAAGACATACTTTAAGGATCTGAATGTATCGCGAATCTCTCCATCTAAATTCACACGCCAAACACTCTTTATATTCATTCCAAGAGTTGGATAATCACCCGATATCTCACCAATATGAATCAATAAATCTGGACGATATATCTCTTTTTGCCCATGCTGATACGCTAACAACGATAACAATACTCGATACTTACCCTTGTAGCCACTAGTATGATCACAAAAGACTACAGCATTATTTGACTCACAAAATTTATCAATAGCCAAAGTTAGCCTATCCGACATTTGACTATGAGCACCAATGAATATAGCAACCTTACCATTAGGCAAAACTGGCATACTGTCATAAACCGTAATACGGTCAATTTTACGATATATAGGCAGCTCAACAACACTATAATCACAACTATATGTTGTCTGCAAGTTTAAGTGAACTGGTCCTCCACCATTACGTTTTGTCTCCAACAGCGCAGAATTAATCTTTATCTCACAATCCCAAATATCACTTTCATCATTAACAATTGGCAGTGTAGTGCTATATTTTACCGTATCTATTGGAGGTGTGCTACGATCCGTAACCTGTGCGATATGGTGACCGACTCTATTAGTAGGTTGAGATGATGTTATAGCTATTATTGGTAGTTTACTATAATATGCTTCTGTCAAACCAGGCATATAATTTCTCGAAGAGGTAGCTCCCGTACAACTCAATACCACTGGCTCACCAGATTCACGAGACAAGCCACAAGCCATGTATGCTGCCGAACGCTCATCAACAGATGAATATGTCTCAAAATAGGAATCTTGCTGAACACTTGCCACAAAATTAATATTTGTTGCACCTGGTGATATTATTATCTTTTTTATACCATGCTGCTTCAACAACGATATTACTATCTGTGTATTTTTTTCTGTAGAATAATGCCTCTTCATGAATCCAAATTAGAATTAAAATGAATAATCGATATCATCATATGTTACTACACCAGCTCCACCTGTCATATATACGATATCACCAACAATAGTTCGCCCCATTGGACTAACCATTATAACAGCCATATTTGCGATCTCCTCAGGTAGAATATATCTTCCAATTGGGGAGTTTGCCAATGAGATATTTTTATCACCCTCTCTCATTAACATTGGTGTAGCTGTCGGCCCAGGTGCGATACCATTAACTGTCACACCATATGGTGCAAGAGACTTTGCAAATCCTAATGTTAATCCTCTTATTCCCCACTTTGACACTGCATAAGCAGAGGTCGCAGGTCGCAACGACGATGATGAGGCTATATTTAATATATTGCCCTCGATCTTATTATCTTTAAAATATCGCCCGAATAGAAGAGAGAGAAAATAGACTCCTTTTAGATTTGTATCTAAGACCGATTCGTAAGACTCTACAGCGTTGGAACAACCTGATCCACTCACACCAGCGTTATTAACCAATATGTCAATACGATCTCTGCCTATTCCCTTAAGTTGCTCTAAAGTATAATTTAATTTTTCTTCAAATGTCTCAACGTTGGCATTGTTCATCTCAACACCCAAAATACGCCCAGTATAGTTATCTTCACAATTCAGATCCATAATAGCCTTTTGAATCCTCTCGTTACTGCGACCTGTAATTACTACATATGCACCACTTTTAAGAAATGCCTGCGCAATACTTAGACCAATACCACTTGTTCCCCCTGTTATAAATGCAACCTTATCTTGGAGTAACTCATTTGGAGCAATAGCTGCAATCTGAACGATATAATTTCGAACAGGTGCTGGCAGACTATTAATTATAAATTTAAATATTCTCTTGATAAAATTCATAAAACGTATTAAGAGTCAGTTCAAAGAAGATAAGCCCTAACAGAATTTACCTTTAATAGCAGATACCTTATTCTGCACAAATGCTCGCTCCTCCTCTCCAAGTCCAAAGAGATATATAGAACAACATATCGAGATAGAGCTAGCCAATCCTGTCAAAAACAACCTTATTATATCGCTGCTAGGATAGGTATAATGGATCACAAGTGGAAGAACAACAGCGATGAATGAAACCACCACAACTTTACGGAACACCTTATTAAAATACATTCTAATAGGGAACCCAATCATACCTCTCAACAAAAATAATCGACATATAAATTGTATAACAAATACCGTAAATTGCACATAATAGGCAGCCTCAGGAGGAGCTCCTAGTTTAAATGCGACATACGACAATGGGAAAATAAGCATACCCAGACCGCCAACGATGATCTGATATTTCTTTATATCACCAGTTGCCAACATTGCCGTAACCATCGTATTAGAGAGTACCGACAACAATAATATACAGATGGATATTCGAAGGAACTCAATTGTATACTCAGGAACTATTTTCAGCCATAACACCAAAATAGTGTGAGCCTCAAATAATACAGGGACAGCAAAGAAAAGGACTAAAAAGTATGAATACTTTGCACCAGCACACATAAGTGTAAACATATGCTGTCTATCATCAGATGCATATGATTTTGTGATTTGGGGATTTAACGCAGTCGTAAAGTTACTAACAAAGCGAGATATAACTGTTTCAATTTGAGATGCTATACCTCTACCAGCATTAACAACTACTCCAAAGAAGATATTCAATAAGATATTAACTCCTTGCCCCATTAAAAGAGTTGATCCAGAGCCAAAAAAGTTCCACCCAGCAAAGCCGAACATCTCCTTAAATAGATCTTTGTCGAATACTAATTTAATATTGCGACACTCATCAAATTTCTTGCTACAATAAAGACCGTAGACCAACCTCATAAGTAGAGATATACCGCACAATAAAGAGGCGTATAGAATCAATCTATCAGAGTTTGATTTTATCAAAAGGAATGCAATTAACAACTTCCAGAAAACATCTAGCAGACTTATATAAGCAAAGGCAGACATCTTCTCATGCGCTATTATCGCTGCATCATAAGGCATACTAACCATTCCTATCGCTAGTGAAAGTAACGAAAGTTGCAAGACCCATTGTGCTGCAACCATACGATCTGGTGGAATTACCATCTTGTTTGCCAAGAACCACACTCCAACACTCTCAACGAGAATAATGATGATCGCCGCCAATGCAAATTGAATGATAATAGATGTTGAAAAGACCGTATTCAACCGCTGCTGATCCCCTTTGCCCAAATGGAATGTTATAAAGCGACTTATTGCAGCAGACAACGATCCCGAAATGATGGTAAACATACCAACAAATCCACCAACAACATTGTAGATTCCATAATCATCAACGCCCAAAGCCGAGAGCGTAATGCGACTCGTATAGAGCGAAACGCCCATCGTAACGAGCATTCGGAAGTATAACATAAGCGTATTCTTTGCAATACGCTTATTGTTAGCTGAGTTATTACTCATCTATCTTCTCTTTTTCTTTGAGGATGCATCCTGACCATAACCACCACCGTAACCGTAGCCACCATAACCATAACCATAACCGCCATAACGACTATTCGAGGCTTTAACACCAACAATTGTTGTGCATAGATTAGGAAGTCTATTATCGCGTGATACCAAGTTAATTAACTCAAAATCGCTCTTATTTGTTACATTTGCTCTACAAACATAGAGCGACAAGTCAGCATATTTACTAAATTGATAAGTATCCGTCACAACACCCACTGGAGCTGTATCCAATATGACATAATCATAGTTTGCCTTAAGGATATCAAATGCCGCAGGAAGTGTCTCTCGAGATAGTAACTCTGTTGGATTTGGTGGAACCTCTCCTCCGTACAGCACATGTAAATTTGGTTGAATCTCCTCAACTAATGATAATAGATCTGAGCAATGCCCCGATAGATATGAACTTATACAACTACTCTGTTTAGAGGAAGTTCCAAGAATCGCATTAAGACCCTTTTTTCGAAGATCAAGACCCACAATCACAACTCTCTTACCCATTAGAGCCAAACTAATTGCCAAATTCGCCGAAACATAACTCTTTCCCTCACTTGTATGTGTCGATGTCACAAGAATCATCTTCTGTTCAGGTGTCAACATATACAATAAGTTAGTTCGCAGATGCCTAAAGCCCTCTGCCATTATATCATTCTTATTCTCCTCTACAACGATGCTATTCTTTCTATTTGGCATCTTCTTTAAGAATGGTATTACACCTACAACTGGCACATTTGTAATCTTTTCAACATCTTTGCTACCCTCAATCTTAAACTTCAACATCTCGATAAGAATTAATATTGAAGCAGGGATAGCCAATCCAAAGATCAAAGCAATCATATAGATCTGATTTGTCTTAGGAGATAGTGGTACACCCGATGCAGCAGTCTCCTCAAAAATTCGAGCTATATTGGTTGTTGATGCAACTAGCAGTGCATTCTCCTCTCGTTTTTGAAGCAATAGCAGGTACAAACCGGCCTTTATCTCCTGCTGACGAGTAATACCTATAAACTGACGCTCTTGAGTTGGAGCACTCTGTAGACGCTGATCATACTTTGCAACCTCACGCTCAATCTCCGTCTGTTTCAACGATAAGTTACGCTCATGACTCTTTATTCCAACCATGATATTCTCATAAAGAGAGGCTAGATTCGCATCGTATGTTGCCATAGCTGGATTCTTCTCTGATGAAATCAATGCGACCCTTTTACGATCCGCAAGTAGTGTATTGTATTCGGCTACTAAAGCTGATAATCCACCACCTTCAGGAGCATTACTCTCCTCAATACCAATATTAGTTGGAAGGGCACTATTACTATTCTTTGCCTCGACAAGATAATCCTTAAAAAATGCCACCAATCTCTGCTGAGATGCATTCTCAACCAACTGATCCTCATAGGCTTTATTCTTGGTGTAGGTGTACTCAGCGGCTCCTGCAATATTCACAGCACCAACCTGACGCTTGAATAACTCAATCTCCATCTCAGTCGAACTCAACTCCGCATCAATCATACTCAAACGATCCGCTATAAATGCCGAAGTGTTCAGTATTATCTCATTCTTGGCAGCCTTTGTTTTGCGATTATAGACATCGACCAAAGTGTTAATAAAATCGACACCCCGTTGACGATGTGTTGTTACAAATGAGAGCTCTACAACACCTGGAGTAAACGTATTTGAGGTAATAGCTAAAGTTCCTCTATATTCAGAGGCAACCGATTTAGGGTTTCTTATTATGGCTTTAATTACACTATCATCTTCCCACTCCTCAAAAGAAGCATATTCAGAGAAGTCAAGATTGATATTACCCATCGGAGTTTCAACAGTTGCCGGAAGCAATGTAACATGTTTAGTAACCTCCTCTTCACCAACCATATATGAGATATCTAACCCATCATCATAACTCTTCTGAAGCGATATCATTATAGTCCCATTCAACTTAGCCATATCCTCAGAAGAGATCGAAACGGTTACAGGGGTACTTTGATAGAGTTCAATATCATTAATTCGACCTAAAACATAGTATGAAGT
Organism: Rikenellaceae bacterium; assembly: GCA_047174275.1. Lineage (GTDB taxonomy): Bacteria > Bacteroidota > Bacteroidia > Bacteroidales > Rikenellaceae > Alistipes. The sequence continues at coordinate 52,352 of JBCQUC010000002.1, forward strand.
ATGCAAATCCAACTCATATACAACGCTTTCGATCATGGTCTTAGATCTCATAACCATAATCTCAGAGTTCAATGTATTCTGCTTAGAGCTAACGCTTCCAAGCCCCAGACTCTCTAGATCTACACCAGTTGAACTACTCTCATCATTAATCATTACCGATGAGGTAACCACATATGTTGGGACTGTATAGCGGAGATAAGCCCAAGCTCCACACTGCATCACAATGATACTCAACAGAAACCAATACCAGTTCCTGAATACCATAAATAGCATTGTCTTATAATCTACACCACCTTCACTGCCACCAGCCCCTCTCAAGTCATTATCAATAATATCTTTCATCTCTACCTCCTAATTTATGATAAAGCTAGCTTTTTAGCTAGCTAAAATTACAATATTACAGCTAAAACCACTGAAGCTACTGACAGCATTGTAGTAGTTACGCTAAGCCAAATTGTTCTACTTGTTCCAATTACAGATGCATTGCCCTGAGTCTTATTTGGAGAGACATATATAACATCATTCTGGCACAGATAGTAGTATGGCGTATCAACGATATTTACATCATTTAGATCAAGAGAAACAACCTGCTTCTTACCCTCCTCTAGCTCTCGAATCAACTTCACATTATAACGTTGACCATATATCGTCATATCACCAGACATAGCCAAAGCCTCAAAGATATTTACTTTACCAGATGGTATAAGCAAAACACCTGGAGTATTAACCTCACCAAGCACAGAGACCTTAAAATCTGCAATCTTAACATCGACAACTGGTCTCTCTACCAAATAATCCTTTAATATCTCAACAATAATATCAGAGACCTCACTTGTTGTCATATCTAGAACATAGATCTTTCCAACTACAGGGAAGTTGATCTCTCCATTATTATCAACAGTATAATCCAAATAATTCTCATTAGAGCTACCACCTGTCGACGACTCTCCTGTTAGTGGACGCATAGCATTAAAAGGTCGAGCTATATCTGAATCACTCGCACTAACAACAATTGTAAGGATATCATTCTTTACAATTCTAGTCTCATTAGTAATCGACGTTGACGGAGAAACTCTATTTACATCCTGAAGATATGGAATATCCTTGTACGCTCTACAACTCGTAGACAAACAGAACAACAATAGAATTAATAGATTTCTAAATTTTAACATAAGATAATTTTTTTATTTAACAATCGCATTTAGTGTATTTCACAAATATAAAATGAAACTTTTAAATTGAACTAGCAAGAGCCTCTCTGAATACAACTCTAATAATTGATTTGGAATAGAAAATAAGACTTATTACAGTGCCTAGATATCATATATTTTCTAAAAACAATCTAAGAAATTTACTATCTATTAAAAGCTATTACGATATGCAAAAATGCACCAAAGATAGTTAATTGTCACTAGGCAAGATTGTTTATATATAGTTACAACCAATTGCAAGATAAATCAACGCAAAACATTGATTATCAATTAGTTATGACGAGTAACAACTTTTAATGTATACCTTTTAATACTACTCAAAACACCACCGACACTCATTTAGCACAATCTGTTTATATCATGACAAACTCTATTTCAATTCAAAATACAGATCATATCTGGTGGTAAAAGTAGGTATTTTTATCTGAAGCAACAACTATTTATATGCAAAAATAGAATCCAATTTTAAAATAATTTTATCATCAATCATCTATCGTCTAGAAATCAAGCACTTACAAGTACGGTTAATATATAATCAAATGTTATATACTATAGTATCGATTTAGATGCAAGATGAATATTATTAAAAGAAGAGAAGAGGTACTTTGAAATATAGAAAACGCTCTATTTTATACGCTCCACAATGGTCCATGGTTTAGGGGTCTTTATTTGGATTGCCAATACACCATCTATCGAGACAACAATCTGCTTGTATCGTCTCCCCGAGACCGATACCAACATACCCTCTTTACCCTTAAACGCACCATCTACGACCAATACCCTCTCACCTTTACGAAGGTCAAAGTGAGTCATATCCACATACTCAACCTCATCAAATCGCCCATCAAGGAAGTTGATAAATCGCTCCATCTCATCACTATCAACAACTATTGGTTTGTTTCTATTGTCACCTCCAACTTTGGTATATTGGAAATGAAGATAACTGCACCTCGTTGAGACCTCTCTAATGCGAGAGTATGTAGACTTCACAAATATCAGATTCTGCATTATTGGTCGCAACTTCTGGACAACCTTACGACCTTTAACTGTAACATCCCTATACTCCATAGGCACATAACAATCAATAGAGAGATCGCAAAGTATAGCCTGCGCATTCATCGCATTACCATACGTTGCATTCATCACATACCATTTGACCTCCTCTATCTGCATCATTTTTCTATTTTCGACATTTAAACCGACTCTTATTTTTATTAACAAGAGCTATTACCAACACAAATATGCGAAAATATTACCAAAGTTCAAACAACAATGTAAAAATAATATATACTACATGCCCGTCAGCTAAGATCAGCTATTTCAAACTATTAGTGTCCGATAAAACTTTTCTAGCAGTCCCATTTGAGATACGAAATTTTCAATTTCGTATCTCAAATGGGACTATCGGTAAAAGTAAGCCCCTGATTTTACAAACATGTATAATCTATTATATTACAGCGCATTACAAAGGTTTGTTTGATTTTTATCGGACACTAATGAATTCAAACATATAGCGACAATATCGAAATACCACCACTAAAATTCAACTGTAGGAGCAGTAGCTGCCGCTGCATCAGCCTCGAAGTATGGCTTTATCTCAAAGCCAAAATGGTTTGCGATTAAATTTGCTGGAAAACGACGTATTGTCGAGTTGTACTCACGTGTCACACGATTAAAATCTGCTCTCGCCACAGCGATGCGATTCTCCGTCCCCTCCAATTGAGCCTGAAGCTCCACAAAGTTCTGATTAGCCTTAAGATCTGGATAACTCTCCGATATCGCCAACAGACGACCTAGAGCCGATCCAACAGCCCCTTGTGCCCTCTGGTAAGCAGCCATATTCTCGGCCGTCAACCCATTAGGGTTGATCTGCATAGATGTAGCACTCGATCGTGCAGCAATAACATCCGTTAATGTCTGCTGCTCGTGAGTAGCATAACCTTTAACGGTATTTACCAAATTAGGGATAAGGTCTGCTCGACGCTGATATTGAGTCTCAACATTAGCCCACGACTGCGCTACAGTCTCATCAAGTGTAACCATATTATTATAGCTTGAACATGACGAAAGTGAGCTCATAGCTATTAAAGCTGCAAAAAGTGCAAAGATTCTATTTTTCATTTTTTATTATAATTTACATATTTAAAGTTTACCATCCAGAGCCAGCTCCACCGCCGCCAAAGCTACCACCGCCGAAGCCGCCACCAAAGCTACCGCCGCCACCGCCGAAGCCACCTCTTCGAAAGCCACGTGCCGATCCATAACCACCTCCGATTATCACACCACCAGCCAAACTCTGATTAATATCATCTCGAAGTTTTCGCACTATACGATGCTCATCGCCCCCACAATGAGGACACCGATAGGTATAATCCACCAAATTAAAGCTATCACCTCGCTGAACAATCCTCTCACTTACAGCATGATAACCCATCTTCCCACACTTAGGGCACTTGGAGTTACGATAGTAAGATATCATCGAGAAGATCATCGGAAGACCTATCACACACCCCAAAATAATCAATATCGAGACAAATGACAATCCTCCACCAGCACTACCTGCTTCAGGATAATAGTCACTTCCACCAACATTAAGTTCGCTCCTAACAAGCAGACTCTCAACCACACGAACACCGCTCACCATACCTGCACTATAATCCCCTTGACGGAAATATGGCAACATATATTGCGTCTGAATACGCTTACAAATTGCATCTGGAAGCACCCCTTCGACACCACGCCCCGTAACAAAACGTATTTGACGCTGATCCCCAACGAGAAGTATTCCAAGACCATTATCACGCCCCTCACGACCTACACCCCACTCCGAGAATAGCTTATAAGCAAACTCAAATGGGTCAGCCACCTGCTTCGACCCATCCACCACAATCTGATCCACCGCAACCACCGCTATCTGCGCAATATTACTAACCTTTAAGGCGTAACATATTGAATCAATACGCGCAACAGCACTCTCCGAGAGGATACCATCGGGGTTAGAGACAAAGTTATATCGGCTCTTCAGCTGGACATTAGGGATCTCAGCGACACTGTAATCACGTGCCACCACCACTCCAAATGTCACAAATAAAAGTGCAAAAAGGAGAACCGCTCTTCTTATATCAATCTTCAAACTCAAACTATCTCTTTAATACAAAAACCTTATATGACCATGGAGCCATATACTCACTCACCTCCGACGGAAGCTCTACCCTCTTGCCACTAAATCCATCGCAATACTCACCTGCATAGATGCCAGTGTTATATTTAGCCTCAATGTGATACTTCGAAAGATTCATCACCGCAATGACTCTGTCGGCACTACACTCGCGAACCAATATCAACAGGCAATCCTCCGCATTGTTGTTTATTGTAGTCCACTTACCACCCTGCTCACCAGCTCGAAGCGATTTAAAATTATGCTTCAAATCTGCAAGTTTTCGGTATTGCTCTGTTCTCCAACTCTCAACATAACACTCCGCAGGGATTGGATCACGATCAAAGAAGTCAAAAGAGTGCTCATAACCAACCTCTTGCCCCGTATATATCAGCGGCATACCACCAGGAGCGACAAACGAGAAGAGTGTCATCACAGCCAAAGAGTCACCAAATCGCTCCTGCTCTGTCCCCTGCCATGAGTTCTCATCATGGTTCGAGGTAAAGATCATCTTCATTGTCCAACGTGGATATCCCTTACTTTGGTATAGGAAATCCCTTAAAGCTCCTGTTCTTTGATGCCCTTTTGCTACATCACACATCAAATGGTGCAACTCCCAACCATAACAGCAGTCGAAGGCTCTATCAAAGAGGTTAGTCTCCTCCGCCTCCGCCAACATAAATACATCGGGCTTCATTTTGTGAAGATCAGCAGCAACCTCCTGCCAAAACTCAATAGGCACTAACATCGCCATATCGCAACGAAATCCATCAACTCCCCTCTCAACCCAATACTTCATTGCATCGATCTGACCACGCCAAACATCATGATTTGCATAGTTAAGTTTTGCGGTATCACTCCAATCCCATGGAATCAACGCCACTCCATTCTCATCACGCTCATACCAATCAGCAGGCTTTTCGCTAATCCATCGAGCATCACACGCTGTATGGTTAGCGACCCAATCTAATATCACTTTGAATCCCAAACGATGAGCCACCTCAAGGAAAGCATCAAAATCAGCCAATGTGCCGAACTCATCATTTACACTAACATAATCACTAATCGAGTAGTAAGATCCCAGAGAACCCTTTCGACCCTCCTCTCCAATATGATAGATCGGCATCAGCCACAAAATATCGACCCCCATTTCGCGCAAGAACTGCAATTTGCCCATAGCCGCCTTGAAAGTTCCCTCTGGAGTAAGTTGACGAATATTCATCTCATAGATGACTGCGGAGTAGCTCCACTCTGGATGTATCATAATTGTATCTTTTTTAATTGTGTTTGTCCCGCAAAGGTAACACAAAAAAATCAATTTACAAAATCGGAGAACTCATATCTACCACACAAATAGGAGATTACCTCCGAAAAGATAATCTCCCATATATTTTTAAGATCGAAAATTTACTTAAGCGTAACAACAACCTCTTGAGGCTGTGCAGCTCCTCGCCTAACGCTCAATTCACCTGGAGAGGAGTTTCCAACCACGATGCGATAGTCACCCTTGCGCCATACGCGATCACCCTTGATATCCACAACCTTCAAGTTCTCACTATCAATAGTAAACTCAACACTTTGACGCTCACCCTTTTTAAGGTTTACGCGCTTGAATGATTTCAAACTCTTAATCGGGATGTTACCCTCCTTTGCATCAATGCTCTCAGGACAGATATACAACTGAACAACCTCATCAGTGTCATAATCTCCAACATTCGCAACATCGAGCGTAACGGTCAAATCATCCCCTTTGCGCAACTTACTCTCTTTGAGCGCAATATTACTAAATTCACTCTTCGAGTATGTCAAACCAAATCCAAATGGATACATCGGCTCTTCGATCATATATTTGTATGTACGCCCCTTCATATCGTAGCTATAGTAGTCTGGTAGTTGATCGACACTACGCGTATATGTAATTGGCAGACGACCCGATGGCGACACCTTTCCAAACAGAATATCAGCAACTGCATTTCCACCCTGCTCTCCAGGATACCAGATCTGCATAATTGCATCGCAATGCTCCTCGATATCATCCAAGATCACAGGGCCACCACTCGCAATCAACAGGATAAATGGGGTCTCCTCTCGCTTCATATTCAACAATTGGTGGATATAGTCGATCTGGTTCTGAGGCAGACGTAGATCCAATCTATCTCCATCATCTGGCGAAGCAATGGCATCAACTCCCTCACCCTCCATATCGGCAGTTGTTCCGACAACACATATAATAGCATCTGAACTCTTTGCAACATATGGAGCAAAGTTTCTTGGATTGATGTTTTTGTTGTATGGCAACGCACCACTACGATAGTTCAACGATGTTCCATACGACACCGCACCTGCGACACCCTCCATAATCGTAACCAATCCTGGACTGATTCCATAGTAGCTACCCATCAACACATCATTCGAGTTAGCAAAAGGACCTGTAACATATGGCACTTTAATATCTGGAGACAATGGAAGTGTATTATTATCGTTTTTCAACAGTACAATTGACTTTTGCGCCACTTTACGCGACAAATCAATATGCTCTTGTGAGTGGATCACATCTATATCATATTGATATGGATTCTCCGCTGGATCATCAAAGAATCCCAAACGGAATCGTGTCTTAAAGAGCTGTGTACACCTCTCACGAATCAACTCCTCACTAACCTGACCCTCATTATAAGCCTTTCGAAGATTATTATACTCCGAACCACAATTAGTATTTATTCCTGCCTCTAGCGACATCACTGAAGCATCTACAAGATTCTTTACATACCCTTGATTATTAACCGCACCGCTAATCGCGCCACAATCCGATGTTACATATCCATCAAAGCCCCAACTATCACGCAGAGTCTCCGTAACCAAAAATTTATTTAGGCTAGCTGGCGTACCCTGCACCATATTATAGGCAGTCATAACACCCTCAACCTTAGCCTCTGTAACCAAAGCCTTAAAGGCTGTGAGGTATGTCTCATTGAGATCCTGAGGCGAAGCCTGCGCATTAAATGTCAACTTACCCCTCTCTGGGCCTGCGTGCATCGCAAAGTGCTTCGCACACGCTGCAACTTTCAACTTATCGGGATCATCACCCTGCATTCCTTTGACAAAAGCAACACCAATTCTTGAGACCAAATATGGATCTTCACCATAACTCTCCTGACCTCGACCGTGACGTGAATCGCGGAATAGATTCACCACAGGTGCCCAATATGTAATACCTGCATATTTAGATCTATTGCCCATTGATTGAGCTACAGCAAATTTAGCTCGCGCCTCCGTAGAGACTGCATCTGCCATCTGCTCGATCAACTCTGGATCGAACGTTGCAGCCATACCAATTGCTTGAGGGAAGATCGTTGCTAGACCATTGCGCGCCACTCCATGCAACGCCTCATTGTACCAATCGTAGGCCGGCACACCCAATCTTGGAATCTCCTTCGACGAGTTCATCATCTGACTAATCATCTCGTCGACTGTCATCTGAGAGACCAATATCTCGGCTCGTTTGTCGATCGGCAAGCTGCTATCCCTAAATGAGAGATCTACATCCTGCGCCGACACCCCCATTGCCGACAGAGCAAACAGGAGCGTCATAATAGTTTTGTAATTTTTGTTCATAGGTTTAGGTTTAATATCATTAGTGTCCGATAAAAATCCAATAAACCTTTGTAATGCGCTGTAATACAATAGATTATACATGTTTGTAAAATCAGGGGCTTACTTTTACCGATAGTCCCATTTGAGATACGAAATTGAAAATTTCGTCATCCTGAACTTGTTTCAGGATCTCAGCAAACGACAATGCAACCCATATAACACGCTAAAACACAATGGTTTAATTAATAATGCAGGGATCCTGAAACAAGTTCAGGATGACGAAATTTTCAATTTCGTATCTCAAATGGGACTGCTAGAAAAGTTTTATCGGACACTATCGGACACTAATAGTTTAATATAATTTCACACAAAGTTATAATTATATTTCAACAAAACCAAACCCACCAAAAAAAATCTATCCGCCAGAGGCAAAAACCTCTAGCGGATAGATCAAATATTTATCGTCTAAAACGAAAGACTACTTACAAGCCTCCTGAATAGCAACTGCAACAGCAACTGTAGCACCTACCATTGGGTTGTTACCCATTCCAAGGAATCCCATCATCTCAACGTGAGCTGGAACTGATGAAGAACCTGCGAACTGAGCATCAGAGTGCATACGACCCATAGTATCTGTCATACCATAAGAAGCTGGACCTGCTGCCATGTTATCTGGGTGCAATGTACGACCTGTACCACCACCAGATGCTACTGAGAAGTAGTTCTCACCTGCCAATGTCTTCTCTTTCTTATATGTACCAGCTACTGGGTGCTGGAAACGAGTTGGGTTTGTTGAGTTACCTGTGATAGATACATCAACACCCTCTTTCCACATGATAGCAACTCCCTCACGAACGTCGTCAGCACCATAGCACTTAACCTTCGAACGAAGACCCTCAGAGTAAGATGTCTCCTTAACAACCTTCACCTCGCCAGAGTAGTAGTCAAACTCAGTCTGAACGTAAGTAAATCCATTGATACGAGAGATGATAAGAGCAGCATCCTTACCAAGACCATTCAAGATAACGCGAAGAGGCTCTGTACGAACCTTGTTAGCCATCTCAGCGATCTTGATAGCACCCTCAGCAGCAGCGAATGACTCGTGACCTGCAAGGAATGCAAAACACTTAGTCTCCTCACGAAGAAGACGAGCAGCCAAGTTTCCGTGACCGATACCTACCAAACGATCGTCAGCAACTGATCCTGCGATACAGAAAGCCTGAAGACCCTCTCCAATAGCCTCAGCAGCGTCAGCAGCAACTGTACAACCCTTCTTGATAGCGATAGCAGCACCTACTACATAAGCCCACTTTGCATTCTCAAAAGCGATTGGCTGTGTCTCCTCACATACTGTGTAAGGATCCAAACCCTTAGACTCGCAGATCGCCTTAGCGTCCTCGATTCCGTTGATACCATATTGTGCAAGTACAGCGTTGATTTTATCAATTCTGCGCTCGTAACTCTCAAACAAATTTGCCATAATTTTCTCTTCTCTTTTTACGGTTTTTTAACTCTTGATTACTCGTGACGTGGGTCGATGTACTTAACTGCATCTGCGAAACGTCCATAAGTACCCTTAGCCTTCTCCAAAGCCTCAGTAGCATCTACGCCCTTCTTCACCATGTCCATGAACTTACCCATGTGAACGAACTCATATCCGATAACCTCGCTGTTAGCGTCAAGAGCCATACGAGTACAGTATCCCTCAGCCATCTCAAGGTAGCGAACTCCCTTAGCAACTGTTCCGAACATTGTACCTACCTGTGAGCGAAGACCCTTACCCAAATCCTCAAGACCAGCACCGATTGGAAGACCACCCTCAGAGAATGCAGACTGTGTACGACCGTAAGCGATCTGAAGGAACAACTCGCGCATAGCTGTGTTGATAGCGTCACATACAAGGTCAGTGTTCAAAGCCTCCAAAAGAGTCTTACCTGGAAGGATCTCAGATGCCATAGCTGCTGAGTGAGTCATACCAGAACATCCTAGAGTCTCAACCAAAGCCTCCTGAATGATACCCTCTTTAACGTTAAGTGTTAGCTTACAAGCACCCTGCTGTGGAGCACACCAACCCACTCCGTGAGTTAGACCTGAGATATCAGAGATCTCCTTTGAGCGAACCCATTTTCCCTCCTCTGGGATTGGAGCAGATGCGTGATTTGCACCCTTCGTAACACAGCACATCTGCTGTACTTCGTGTGAATAGATCATAATCCGTAATTTTTATTTGTTGTGTTTTGTCTAATGTTTACATTTTCCGCGACTAAGATACTACATTTTCGCGACCCTGCAAAATATTTCGTCGAAACTTTTAAACTGAGTCTCTATCTATTTAGATATTACAGCGTGAAACTCCTTGACTCGTCGAACCTCCTCGACACTCTCAATTGCCTTGATATGAGCCATCACACCATTGAGTTCCTGAACCGAATGGATCGAGAAATTAATTGTACAATCGACAATCTCATCCACGGTGGTAGTCAACAGATTCTCGATCGAAAGTTTCAGATCATTTGTAACGACATTTACCAAATCGCTCAACAGATGATATCGATCAATCGCTTTGATATTGACCGTAACAAGATACAACTGTGAACTCTCTCTAAAGTTAACACTCACAATATCGTCACCCTGCTGCGATGCTAACTTAATAATATCCTGACAATTTCGCTTATGTATTACAACCCTATCAGCAGCCTCTCTAAAACCTACAACCTCCTCTCCAGGAAGTGGCGAGCAGTGTTTACACAACTCCAACCCCTCCATATCTGGAGTGTCACAATCCATATTTTTTATCGCACTCGCAATGCTTCGCTTCGCTCTATAGGTACGAGCACAATCCAGCCACTCCCTCTTAGGCGAGATCTTAGGGTTCGTTCCGATCTCAACACAATCACCTCTGCGAAGCTCTGTTTTAATTGTCGCTATTGCACCATTAATCTTTGCATATTGAGCATGGTCTCCAATCTTACTATGGATAGCATATGCAAAGTCGATTGCCGTTGAGTTCTTTGGCAACACCACTCCATTCCCTTTTGGAGTAAAGACCATTATATCATCATTATAGAAGTTGGCGACAACACCATCCATAAACGAACCGCCCTTATTCTGGAATGCGATATCTTTAAGAACCTCCTTAAACTTCGAGATCCAATCATTCACACCCGCAACACGCTCCGCAACACATCCAACCTTGGAGTTGCTAAACATCCTTTCGGATGCGATCTGCACCTTCTGCCACGATCCATTTGGAGCTAGAACATTGACATGAAACGCCTGATATCCATTCTCCTTTGGTGAATCGACATAGTTTCGGGTACTACCTGGGAACTCCTTGCAGAGATCTGTCAATGCAGAGTAGATCTTCAAACATCGATCCTTTTCGTTCATCCCCAAACGATTATAGAAGATTATCTGAACATTATATTTGTGTGGAATATGTTTAAAATCACTACCCGACCTCTGCATCTGCTTCCATGCAGCGTAGACCGAATAGAAATTAATATAGACATCAACATTAACATCATACTTCACGAAGTGAGCCTTTAGCTTTGCACACCACTCAGACAATCGCTCTTGATTGTTCTTTTTGTACTGCTCCATCTCTCGCTGGATATCGGCATGCTCCCCTGGGCAGCGATACTGCATACTCAGATTCTCCATCTCGGTTTTAACCTCGTAGAGCCCCAATCTATTAGCCAATGGCGCATAAAAGTAGTCGGTCTCCCCCGCTATTTTCATCTGTTTATCGGGACGCATGCTACTCAAAGTTCGCATATTATGGAGTCTATCCGCCAACTTCACCAACAGAGCTCGAATATCGTATTGAATCGAGTCCAACATCTGTTTGTAGTTGTCCAGCTGCTTCGACATCTCATACTTAGCCTTCTTCTCTTTGGTGACCGTGCCAACCAAAAAAGCTACATCGTTACCAAATCGAGCACGAATATCCTCGATTGTATATGGAGTATCTTCGACCACATCATGCAGAAAAGCTGCGACAATAGTATTAGCATCGAGTCTAAACTCCTCTGCAACGATACGCGCAACAGATATAGGGTGAGTTATATAGGGCCCTCCACCTTTACGAGTTTGTGGTTTATGAGCCTCATATGCAAGCTCATACGCATCGTGCATCATCTGCACCTCCGCCTCGCTAAAATCCTTTAGGTGCTCAATCTGCCAAAAACTCTCGATAAGCTCATTGACAATAGCATCGTAATCTACTACTTGTGTCATAACATCTCCTCCGTATACATAATGTGTTAGCACAAAACATAATGTGCAATTCGCAAATCTAATAAAAAAAATCTAGTTCATGCTATTTTACCCAAAAATTATAACAAAAAAGGTTGCACATGATCAGTATACAACATAATTTATAAAACATAAATTTCACATTCCCATTTTTTTGTCATATATTTGTAGATTATTACAAGAAAACTCACAATAGCATAGTTAACAATGGCAGACGAAAAAATTATCTTCTCGATGGTGGGTGTAAGCAAAGTCTTCACTAACCAGAAAAAAGTACTCAACAACATCTACCTATCCTTCTTCTACGGTGCAAAGATCGGAATCATCGGACTCAATGGTTCGGGAAAATCAACCTTGATGAAGATCATCGCAGGTCTCGATTCGAACTACCAAGGTGAAGTGGTATTCTCACCTGGATTCTCGGTCGGATATCTAGAGCAAGAGCCTCAGTTGGACAACTCAAAGACAGTTCGCGAAATTGTCGAGGAGGGTTGTGCCGCAACAACAGCTCTTCTTAAGGAGTACGAGGAGATCAACATGAAGCTATGTGAGCCGATGACTGATGACGAAATGACTGCTATGATCGAGCGTCAAGGTGAGCTTTATGAGCAGATCGATCAGGTTAATGGTTGGGAGCTAGACTCTGTATTGGAGCGTGCTATGGATGCTTTGCGTTGCCCTGCGGCGGATCAAAATGTATCGGTTTTGTCGGGTGGAGAGCGACGACGAGTGGCATTGTGTCGTCTACTTCTTCAACAGCCCGATGTCTTGCTTCTTGATGAGCCTACCAACCACCTCGACGCGGAGTCGATTGATTGGTTGGAGCAGTTCCTACAACAATACAAAGGTACCGTTATCGCCGTAACCCACGATAGATACTTCCTTGATAATGTAGCTGGATGGATCTTGGAGCTCGACCGCGGAGAGGGAATCCCTTGGAAGGGTAACTATTCGAGCTGGTTGCAGCAAAAGACCGACCGCATGGCAAATGAGGAGAAGACAGAGTCGAAGCGCAGAAAGACCCTCGAGAGAGAGTTGGAGTGGGTTAGGATGTCTCCATCGGGTCGTAGAGCGAAGAGCAAGGCTCGTCTGTCGGCTTACGACAAGATGATGAACGAAGATACAAAACAGAAGGAGGAGAAATTAGAGATCTTTATCCCAAATGGACCACGACTCGGAGATGTTGTAATCGAGGCGAATGGAGTTGCAAAGGGGTATGATGGCAGAATGTTGTATGAGGATCTAAACTTCACACTTCCACCAGCGGGAATCGTTGGAATCATCGGAGCAAATGGAACAGGTAAAACCACCCTATTCCGCATGATTATGGGGCTTGAAGAGCCAAACGCAGGAACATTCACCGTTGGTCAGACCGTAAAGCTAGCGTATGTCGATCAGCAACACAAATCGATCGACCCAGATAAGAGCGTCTACGAGGTGATCTCACAGAATAGCGAGTGGGTACAATTGGGCAACCGACAAGTTCCAGCTCGTGCATATGTTGCTAGATTTAACTTCTCGGGAGGAGACCAAGAGAAGAAGTGCGGAATGTTGTCGGGAGGAGAGCGAAACCGCCTACACCTAGCCCTTGCACTCAAAGAGGAGGGTAATGTATTGTTGCTCGATGAGCCTACAAATGATATCGACGTTAATACACTTCGTGCACTGGAGGAGGGTCTTGAGAACTTCGCAGGGTGTGCAGTTGTTATCTCGCATGATAGATGGTTCTTGGATCGTATCGCGACACACATCATCTCATTTGAGGGTGATGGACGAGTGATATCATATGAGGGATCGTACAGTGAGTTTGAGGCTTGGAAAAAGTTACAAGGAGAGGATGCAAATCCAAAGAAGGCGAAATTTAGAAAATTAGTAGAGTAATGGCAATTCAGAAACCATCAATACCAAAGGGAACACGCGACTTCGGACATCGTGAGATGTTGCGTCGTCAATATATATTCGATACAATTCGCGGAGTATTCCGCCTATTCGGATTTGGACCTATCGAGACTCCATCGATGGAGAATCTCTCAACCCTAATGGGGAAATATGGCGAGGAGGGAGACAAACTCCTCTTCAAAATCCTAAATTCGGGAGACTACGCGAAGCAGATGAGTCGCGAGGAGTTGACATCTCCATCGAAGATCTGCGAAAAAGGGCTTCGATACGACTTGACAGTCCCTTTTGCGAGATATGTTGTTCAGCACCAAAACGAGTTGACATTCCCATTTAAGAGATATCAGATCCAACCAGTTTGGCGTGCTGACAGACCTCAAAAGGGGCGATATCGCGAGTTTTATCAGTGTGATGTCGATATGATCGGCTCGAAATCGCTGCTCAACGAGGTTGAGTTGATCGAGATTGTGGAGCGAGTATTTGCAGCACTCAAGATCAATGTAGCACTCAAGGTCAACAATCGCAAGATTCTATACGGAATTGCCGAGACAATTGGACATGCCGATAAGATGATGGATATAACCATGGCGATCGACAAGCTAGACAAAATCGGTCTTGACAAGGTCAAAGAGGAGCTCGCTGAGCGTGGAATCGAGGAGGCTGCAATCGAGAAGCTACAGCCAATTTTGGAGCTGAGCGGTTCAAACTATGAGAAGTTAGACCAACTAGCTGCAATCATCACAGACTCCGAGACTGGAGCTTTGGGAATCGAGGAGCTACGCACAATCCTCACACACGTCTCAGATCTAGGGTTATCGCTACCAATCGAGATTGATCTATCGTTAGCACGCGGTTTGAACTACTATACAGGGGCAATTTTCGAGGTTAAGGCTCTGGATTTCGCCATTGGAAGCATCTGCGGTGGAGGTCGCTACGACGATTTGACTGGAATATTTGGAATGCCAAATGTATCGGGTGTCGGCATCTCATTTGGAGCGGATAGAATCTACGACGTAATGGTTGGCTTGGAGCTATTCCCCGAGGAGGTAAATGTATCGACTAAGGCTTTATTTGCAAACCTTGGAGAGGCAGAGCAGCGTGCATCAATGAAGCTATTGGGTGCGCTTCGCAACGCTGGTATCGCGAGTGAAATATACCCAGATATGGGCAAGATGAAGAAGCAGATGGAGTATGCAAACAAACGTGGAATCCCATATGTTATCATTATCGGAAGCAACGAATTAGAGAGCGAGATGGCTACAGTTAAGGATATGACAAGTGGAGTACAATCTTCGGTTGCATTTAGCGAGTTGCCAGAGTTCCTAAAGTAGATTATTTGTGTCCGATAAAAATCGCTTAATGTAGAGTGTTTTTCACACATATAAAGTCAATGAGAGCTTATTTTTACCGATAGTCACACTTGAGATACGTTCCGCAAGGAACGTCATCCTGAACTTGTTTCAGGATCTCAGCAAACGACAATGCAACTTATATAATGTGGCTACACAATAGTTTAATCAATGATGTAGGGATCCTGAAACAAGTTCAGGATGACGAAATTTTCAATTTCGTATCTCAAAAGGGACTGATAGAGAAGGTTTATCGGACTAATAAATAATTATAATGAATAGATCATTTAAGGGTATAGTGGTGGTTATATTAATAGCCATCACTATATTTTTACCCTCTCCGACATCTGCAAAGAGAGATCAAAACAGAGTAAAACAGGAGGTCAAAAAGTTCGAGGAGTTCATCAATACTCTAGATAAAAACTATATCGACTCACTGGACTACAGCCATCTAATCGAGGTTGCGATAAGATCCATCCTTGACCAGACAGATCCATACTCCAAATATCTAAATGGCGAAGAGGGAGATCAACTTCGAGAGATCATCAACTCACCAGCAATTGACACAGCATATATGGTCAACAGCTCAACCGCATGTATAAAGGTGAGGCTCTTTAGCCAAGGTGCAACAGAGGAGATATACCAAAATTTCATAAAATTAAAGAGCCCACAAAATCTAATTCTCGATCTAAGAGGGAACAGAGGAGGATTAGTGACAGAGGCTATAGAGTGCTCAAATCTATTTCTCAAAAGGGGAGTTACAATCCTCAATCGAGAGAGGCGAGCAAAACCCACAATCACATACAGAGGTCAATACGACGGAAAGTTACTCTCAACAAATCTAATAATTGTAATCGACAGAGAAAGTGTATCGGCAAGCGAAATTATTGCAGCAGCTCTTCAAGAGAACAGCCGAGCAACAATAGTTGGCGAAAGAAGTGCTGGTAAGGCATTAATCACCAAACCATTCACACTTCGCGATGGTTCGATGGTGCTTATATCCACGTCACAATACACAACACCTAGCGGAAAGAAGATTCAGAGGTCATATAGGGGTAAAAAGTCAAGTAATGAAGATGGTGGTATAATTCCTGATATTAAATATAATAGTAATAAACTTATTGATTATGAAGATTTTAAGTAGTGGAAAATAATTATTGGTGTGTTTTTAAGAGTGCTATTGGAGATGAGATTTTTTGCTATTGAATTGAAAATATAGTGGTTCTACATTGAGATTTAATAGTGAAAAATATCACTCCAAGAGTGCTTTTAAAAATATGGCAATAATTGTTTTTCACTACTTATTATATTAATCAGATCATGGGGTAATAAATAATTATTGTAAAAATTTGCAAAATATAAAAACAATCATTATATTCGCTATAGAAAAAAAAATTATAACATTAAAAAACTATGATTTCA
>JBCQUC010000108.1:0-3462 GCA_047174275.1 Rikenellaceae bacterium
AAAAACTCGGGCACGAAGAAAACACGTTGAGAATTAGAAATTTACGAAGGTAAAAAAGTTGTGCCCGAGTTTTCGTTCCGAAAATCGGGAGATCCTGAATCAAGTTCAGGATGACGGATTTGAAATATCTCATTTTCAAATCGAAAGCACAACACACCTTTGCATCAATCTATCAATCAACGCTTTGTCGCAATTGTTAAAAATTAAACGCACCACTACTATTTGCGAATATAACAGATTATTTTAAATTATGCAGAACGAAAAACTAATCCTTGTAACAAACGACGATGGATACGACGCTCCAGGTATTGCAGCACTTATCGAGGTAGCCTCGAAATTTGGGCGTGTGGTCGCTGTAGCACCCAAAGAACCACAGAGCGGAAAGAGCCAATCAATAACAACATACTACCCTCTCTATCTCGACACAATATACAAAAATGAGAGGGTGGAGTTATACGCGCTCAATGGAACTCCTGTCGATTGTGTGAAGTTCGCACTGGATCATCTGCTCCACCGTTGCAAGGTCGATCTGATACTATCGGGAATCAACCATGGATCGAACACAGCGACAAATGTGCTATATTCGGGAACTATGGGGGCTGCGATTGAGGGTAGCATGTATGCTGCGGCAGCTATAGGATTCTCTCATATCAACCACTCGCATACAACAGATCTTGAACCATCTAAATTCTATATGGAGAGGATAATCCGAGATGTTATGGATTCAGACCTTGGAGTAGCGACATGCCTCAATGTCAACATCCCCGATCTTCCACTCAGTGAGATCAAGGGAGTTAAGGTTGTGCGCCAAAACAGAGGGCATTGGCAGGAGGAGTTTGTGGTTCACAAAGATCCTCGCGGACGTGAATACTATTGGCTCACAGGAGAGTTCATAAACCATGAGCCAGAGGCTACAGATACCGATCTTGCAGCGATCGACGCAGGGTATGTGTCGGTAGTCCCTACACAAGTTGATATGACGGCTTATGATAGTATGGAGCAGATTGATATGATATTTAACGCTTAGCAGATCAGAACGTTATGATGATTAAGCTGTTTCTAATTATCACAATTGTAGTTCAGACGATAGCTACGATATTCGCCATTCGATTGGTGCGTACGACCAAATACAATGCTATCTGGATACTATTTATTGTGGGGCTTTCGGTGCTATCAGCCGAACGATATCTACAGCTAATCATCTACAATGGTCGATATGTTCCGTATGAGGTGTTTCAATATACGGGGATTGTGGTCTCGATCGGACTATCGGTTGGGGTGATGTATGCACACAAACTATTTCAATATATCGGGCGACTCAACCAACAGCGATCATTGATCTCGAAGCGTATTTTAACAGCTGTTATTCGAACCGAAGAGAGGGCTCGTTCACGCTTCTCGAAGGATCTGCATGATGGTCTAGGGCCACTTCTATCATCTGCAAAGATGTCGCTTTCGGTCATAGACCGCGCTAAAAGCGAGGAGGAGAAGTTGGAGATAATACGAAACACAGGCTATTTGATCGATGAGGCGATACGCTCACTTCGCGAGATATCGAACAACCTCTCGCCACATATATTGATCGACTTTGGATTGGCTCGCGCTGTTACAAACTTTATCAATAAGAGCGCGAATATCGGTAGTATCAAGAGCCGTTTCAATACAAACCTTGGAGCGAAGCGATATGATATGGATCTCGAAGTGATACTCTATCGAGTTATTTGTGAGCTTATCAACAACTCGCTCAAACACTCGGAGTGTACTCGCATAGAGATCTCACTGCAACATATTGAGGGAGAACTGAGGCTCGAATATAGCGATGATGGAGTCGGATTTGACCCCAACGCGATGATGGATTGTGGAATGGGGCTCTCGAACATAACATCGCGCATAAACTCACTAAATGGGACACTAAATATATCGAGCGATATCGGTCGAGGAATGAAGGCTTCGATCATCGTCGCTGCGGAGCAACTATTAACTGATAAAGATGAGTAAAGATATGGATAAAAGACGTGTAATATTGGTTGACGACCATATACTTTTTCGCGAAGGGTTACAGAAACTCTTGGAGCACTATGCACAGGTCGAGATTGTCGCTGTAGCATCGGATGGCGATGAGTTTTTGGAGATTATACGGGGTGGCATCGAGGTTGATGTTATCTTTATGGATATCTCCATGGAGCGAGTTTCGGGCGATGTGGCGACTCAGCGTGCACTTGCGATTGCTCCGAACCTCAAAATTATCACACTCTCGATGTATGGCGATGAGCACTACTACACACGTATGGTAAAGGCTGGTGCTCGTGGATTTCTGCTCAAAAACTCCGATATCAACGAGGTTGTCGAGGCTATAGATACGGTGTGTGAGGGTGGCGATTACTTCTCAAAGGAGCTCTTAACCTCGCTTCGAAGCAATATGCACACCTCCGACCACTACCCTCTACTAAGCGAGGAGTTGCTCTCCTCTCGCGAGTGTGAGATCTTGGTTTGTGTCTGTCAAGGGTTATCGAATCAAGAGATCGCCGACAAACTATTTATCTCGAAACGCACTGTGGATAAACATCGCGCAAACATCATGGAGAAGAGCGGATGTCGAAATACCGCCAATCTTGTGGTCTATGCAATTCGCAACCACTATATTGACTTTTAGGGATAAGGGTTCACACAACAAAAATGATTATTAGAGAGATTTTGAACCTCTTTAATAATCATTTTTTATAGTGCCTTTTTTATATTAATTTGTCAAATGGGACTGCTAGAGAAAAATTGATTGGAGATTTATTCTTTGTAAAATCCGTTTCAATTTTTCTCTAATCAACCACTCTCTATTAATAGTTCTCAGCCTTTGGCTCAAAGTATGCTTGTGCATGTTTGCATGCTGGACATAGAGTTGGAGCTGTTGTTGATAGTTCAGTTACATAACCACAGTTGCGACACTGCCAAACTGTAGCCTCGGCACGTGTGAAGAAATCCCCATCCTTGAGTCGAGCCAATAGCTTACGATATCGCTTTTCGTGCTCCATCTCCACCATTGCAATACGGCGAAATGTCTCTGCGATCTCGGGGAATCCCTCCTTGTCTGCAACCTCTGCACCCTCTTTATAGAGTATATCCCACTCCTCATACTCACCTGCTGCCGCCTCGAATAGATTCTCCACAGTTGTCTGGATCATACCAGCTGGGAATGATGCTGTGATTGAGAGCTCTCCCCCCTCCAGATATTTAAAGAACATCTCTGCATGCTCCTTCTCTTGGTCGGCAGTCACCTGAAATGCACCTGCTATCTGCTCATATCCCTCTTTTTTCGCCTTGCTAGCGAAGAATGTGTAACGATTACGCGCTTGACTCTCGCCAGCGAATGCTTTGAGCAGATTCTGCTCTGTCAATGTTCCTTTTACGTTTGCCATAGTTGTGAAGTTTTATTTGTGTTTGCTTTCTGTAAAGATAGATAATATAATT
>JBCQUC010000039.1:0-18788 GCA_047174275.1 Rikenellaceae bacterium
AATTCAATATAAACTAAAAACCAAACAACAATGAAAAAGAGACTATTTGCAATCTTAGCCGTTGCTGCACTCTGCATCTCATGTTCATCGGGCATCGATGGCGGAGCGAGCTACTATGTTGCCACCACAGGTGACGACTCAAACTCGGGAGATTTCGACCACCCATTCAGAACCATCTCCAAAGCGGCAGCGATCATGGAGGCTGGAGATGAGTGTATAATCCGCGGAGGAGTCTACCGTGAGATCGTATCGCCAGTAAACAGCGGATCGGAGGGTCAACCTATCAAATTCACAGCCTACGAAGGTGAAGAGGTATGGGTAGATGCAACCGACGAGATCAATGGCTGGGAGCTCTACAAAGATAACATCTACAAGGCAAAAGTCCACCACAAATGGATCGCCCTAAAATCAGATCGTCAAGCACTCTACTACAACGACAAAGTTGTGGAGGAGGCTCGTTGGCCAAACAACGAGGATGGAGATCCATTCACATTCGAGGGTTTTTATGTCGATGGCGGCTCAGCATCTCATGTACGTGCCAAAAGCGGACTACCTAAAATCGACCTAACAGGTGGTGCAATCTGTTACTTCGGAGAGCACTGCGGAACAACATGGACTCGTCCAATCACAAAATCAGATAGCCAAAATATCCACTTCACAGAGGTTGATATTACACAGTGGCCATTCTCGAACCACAACCCAACCCTTCATCGTGGCAATAATAAGGGTCAGATCTATGTCTATGGAATGTTGGAGTTGTTGGATCACCCAAATGAGTGGTACTACGATCCAAATGATGGAACAGTCTACGCGAACTTCCCTGCCAACGCGAAACCAGTCGATGGTAGCGTTAAAATCGCAACAAGAATCCCAACACTAGCCGTTACCAAAAACTACATCGAGGTTGATGGCTTGAACTTCTTCGGTGGTGAGGTGATCTTCGAGGGTAGCCACTGTTCAATTCGCAACTGTAACCTACAAAATTGCTCGCAGATCCGCGATAGATTCGACAATAAAAAGGCAAATCTAGCAAACGCATCATTGACAATGAGAGGTAGCTTCAACACAGTAGATCGCAACCTTATAGAGTATGGTTCGAACAATGCAATCTCAATAGCTGGAGGAGCTCATAATGTTGTAAACAACAATATTATCCGCTACTTCAACACCCTTGGAATCCACGCTAAACCTATCAACTGCAACAGCGATAGCGCAACGATAACTTACAACACGATCTCGATGTGTGGACGCGATGGTATCACAACAAGTGGAAAGAATTGCGAGGTTGCATACAACGATGTATCGTACTGTATGTTAATCAACAACGACGGTGGAATCTACTACACAGTGGGAAATGACGAGTACAAACATACGAAGATCCACCACAACTGGTTCCACGACTCATTTGGGCCAGCCTATGCTGATGGTCGTGCCGCAGGAATCTATCTCGATAACTACAGCAAGGGTTACGATATGTACAACAACGTGATCTCGAATGTCACTTGGACAGGTTTCCAATACAACCTCTACAATACAGATTTCAACTTCTACAACAACACGATCTGGAACGCTGGAGCTTCGGTTGGTCGTTGGGTTGCAGGCTTTAGAATGGAGCGTGTCAACATCTCGAACAACATCGCCGACAAGAGTGCCAACGAGGTTAAGACCGACAATAGCAGCACCCATAGTGTCGAGGATGAGTGGATCGGAACAAATATCTCTCAGCACAACATCATCTCTTCGGACGAGGCGATATTCGAAGATGTTGCAAGCGGTAACTTTATGCCTAGCGAGGGTTCGATCCTAATCGACGCAGGAGAGCAGCTCACCAACTTCGAAATCGACTTCAAGGGCAAAGGTGTAGACATCGGAGCATACGAAAGAGGTGTTGAGCCATGGGTTGCAGGAGCGACATGGGTCAATGAGGTGAAATAAAGGGAGATATTTATGTTTGCACTCATCGGAGATATACTAGAGGCGGTGCGAGAGCCAAATAGTTTTCGAACGCTTCAAGATCTAGAGTTTGTTCGACTCCCTAATGGCGCACTTAACTACTCGACAGGAAATAACGCAGTGGTCTTTAGTATTCGAATAGATGGGCACAAATACGCTATGCGATGCTATCGCCGCACGAAGCCATACTTAAGAGAGCTATATGGTGAGATGTATCTCCCTGAAGAGTTAAATGTCGGAGGATTTTTTCATCCAAAGTATATTGATGTTGTCTTGTGCGACTGGGTTGAGGGGCGATCTCTCGCTCAAGTCGTTGAGGGTTGCAACAGAGATGAGATTCGAGAGCTAGCCAATTCATTTGATAGGCTAGCTCTATCTCTGATAGATGCCGATTGGGCACATGGAGATCTGAGCCCCGACAACATCATCGTTGATGAAGATGGTGAACTCCATTTGATTGATCTCGATGCTCGATACACTCCCGAACTTGAGGGGTGTGAAAGCTCGGAGTTAGGGACTCGAGCCTATCAGTCGAAGTTGAGAACAAGCCACGATTTTCACGCACGTATAGATGACTTCTCGATTGTAATCATCTCGACATCGCTCCACGCGCTCTCGATTGATCCCAATTTAAGAGATGAATTTCCATTTTTGGATGGATTGCTCATCAATGGTGAGAGGGTGGAAGATGAGCGTTATGAGGTGATGAATCAGGTGTTGGAGTTGTTTGCTCGGAGTGGATATTTTGCGCAATACCGTGCTCTGAAGTCACTGAGGTTCAATCGACTTGTGATAGATATTTTGCCCGACCTGTTGCGCACCAATAATCTAATCACCAGTGATTTAGAGCTATTTATCAGTTGGGGTATCTGTGGTTATTGTGATTCTGCGAGTGGAGAGGTTATAATTCCGCCACTCTTCGATGAAGCATTTGAGTTTCGAGGGGATTATGCCCTTGTGAAGGTTCAACGGTGGTGGTTCTATATCGACAAATCGGGTCGTGCCATTGAGAGCTGTGGCGAGTGGCAAGATGGAAAACCATCAAAAAAACGTCCGCAATATTAGAATCCCCTAAACAGATTCTAATATTGCGGAGTTATTTTGCTATTGCAATAAGAACCTCTCGCAATCGAGGCTTGCAATACACCCCGAACCAGCCGCTGTGATCGCCTGTCGATAGTGTGGATCTTTGACATCTCCTGCCGCAAAGACTCCATCGACACTTGTCTTTGATGTGCCTGGTTGTGTCACGATATAACCCTGCTCATCTAGCTCCAACTGACCTGCAAAGAGCTCTGTGTTAGGGTGGTGACCAATAGCTAGGAACATTCCATCGACCTTTAACATGCGCTCCTCGCCAGAGTTACTCTCGATAGCAACATGTGTCACGCCCGAACTATCTCCCAACACCTCGCGAACATTATTCTCGAACAACACCTCGATATTCTCACTCTCAAAGACCCTCTTCTGCATCGCCTTCGAAGCACGTAGATAATCCTTACGAACCACAAGATAGACCTTGCGACAGAGTGTCGAGAGGTATGTAGCCTCCTCCGCTGCGGTATCTCCACCACCAACGACTACAACATCCTTCTTGCGATAGAAGAATCCATCACACGTTGCACACGCACTAACTCCCTGACCACGATACTGCATCTCGGATGGCAATCCAAGGTATTTCGCGGTAGCACCTGTTGCGATGATGATTGTCTCTGCCGCGATCTCATGAGCACCATCCACCGTAACGGCAAATGGACGTGAACTAAGATCGACCTTTGTCACCACTCCATAGCGAACATCCGCTCCGAAGCGTTGCGATTGGCGACGAAGATCCTCCATCATCTGTGTTCCATCTACTCCATCGGGATAGCCTGGGAAGTTCTCGATCTCGGTGGTGGTTGTTAGCTGCCCACCAGGCTCGATTCCCTCATACAATACAGGTGATAGATTCGCACGCGACAGATAGATCGCTGCTGTGAACCCCGCAGGCCCACTTCCAATAATTAAACTCTTTACACTCTCCATAGATGTATTTTTTCTGTTTTTATTTTTTAGTATTCGATAAAATTTTCAAACAGTCATATTTGAGATACGAAATTGAAAATTTCGTCATCCTGAACTTGTTTCAGGATCCCTACATTATCAATAAGCATATTATAGCATTATCATTTGCAGAGATCCTGAAACAAGTTCAGGATGACGTTCCTTGCGGAACGTATCTCAAATGGGACTATCAATATTTTTTTAACCAACTGGCACACTCAAAGTTCCGATATTCATCATCGAGATCATATCCACAACCGAGACATTAAATCCAACACCGCGATAACCCTCTTCGCTACGATCGCCTCGCATCTCATGGATCAGGGGTGCAAAGGTAGAGGGCATCGGAGATGAAGCTCGCCCCATAGCTCTAAAAAACGCATTCGGATGCTCATCTAACTCACTATCAGTCGGAAACAGCATCTTCTGACTTGCCATCATCGGACTCAAATGAATATTAAAGATCAAGACATTACCATCGTTTGTCGAGAGCGACATCACTCGCTCCGAGATATCAATTATGTCGTTAAAGTCTCCATCCGTAGCGTGCCCATCGGTGATATGAAACACCATTGGTGGCGCACTATCAAAGTTCTCGACCCTTTCACACCACTCCGCAATCAACTCATAGGTAGTATAGAGTGCCTCGTACATCGGGGTATTGCCCTCTGGAGATATGGCAATCTTAGTGCCATGACTCTCATCGGGGGCATTTAGTGGCGTTAAACACTTCAGCGTGATCCACCTTCCATTGCTGTTAAGCTCTGTGATTGGGACAAATGAGTTCTCATCGCTCAACATAGAGCAGACTCCACGCCCCGAATAACAGATCACCGCAACATCGTAGTAGTTGCGAAGTTCCCCATTGCGATAAGCCCTGAGGTGAAGCTCCTGCAAGATCTTATTTGCAGCATCCACCATGCTTTCGCCCTTTGTCATTGCTCGACTCTCATAATCGATCACATCCTGCATCGACCCCGAGATATCGAGCAGCAGAACGTAGGCGGTGCGGTGCTCTCTGGTTATTGTTCGACTATAGTTCATCTTTGACTGTTAATTTAAACCTCTAACGGCTCTAAAATCGGACTCTCGAACCGCTTCATCATGAGAGTCGTTTCCATATCCTACCGCCATATTTAGCGAGTTGTCGCGATTCATATCGCTCACCCTTTGACGCTCCAGATCCTCCGCGCTACCCTTCGAACTCTCGATTGTTGAGGCGATCTGCTCCTCTGTTGGGGTTGCGCCCATCAACTGAGCAAGGAGTGAACGTGCCCACGAATGGGTCAGATCATCGTATCGAGCACCCACCTCTGCAAACTCTCGATCGATCTGCGTAAGAGATGATATCTCGCCACTCTCGACTCTAAATATTATATCTTTTATGGTCGACATCGGGACATAAGCCCCTGCGACATCTGCCCAATCGCCCTCTATATTATCTCCATAATCGTGCCCTCTGGACAACATCGCACCTATCGCCGCAGCGATCGCCTTATTGTAGAATCCGACACCTCGTCGAAGCTGCGATTTGCGGATCACCGTACGCTCCCACATATACTCATCGGCATCGGGGTTTGCATCGCTCAATGTGTGGAGTGTATTTACCGCTCTCACCATTGCACCTACCAAATAAGGGTTATGCTCCTCGTAGTTTATCACATCGCGATACCTAACTCTCTTGTCTCGCAAACGCCACTTCTCGATATCTCGTTTTGTGCCGTAGCTCACCAGATTTGCACCTGGCATAAGCATCGAACGTCCGCCGCCATCATCAATCAGATAGGAGTATGGGAACGCCTCCGTATCATGGTGTTTTGCGTGATACCCTTTAACCATCGTAAATGCACCCTCGCGAGCTGGAGCCATTATATATGCGCCACTTGCAAATTTACATCCGCGTGGGTGGATCGCTTGGTGCACTGGACCACACTTAAAGAGGTGGTTACTCTGATTCGAGGCACTACCTGCATTGAAGAATGAAAATAACCCAGCGATTAGGAGTGTCGATTTATGGTGTGACACGGTATATGGCCCAGCGAAGATAGATGCCGCCTCGCCATTTTCGAGGTGTGAAGAGGCGAAAATCAGCGAGTCCAGAGCCGAGAACATCGAAGCCACAATAGCCCTCTCGCCCACAAAACAACGCTCCAACGTCGCGCCTGTATCGACCCTTGCATCCTCAGCAACGATCACCTCTCGAAGTTTAACGTCGACACCGACAAAGCTCCCCGAAAGCAGCGTTGCACACTCGATCTGTGATGCCCCCTCGATTACAACCGCCTCCCGAACATCGACCTCGCGTATCAACTTCGAAGCGATAATCTTTGAGCCTCGCCCCACTTTTCCAATCGTGGAACGGTGTCTATCGGCATACTCCTCGACCATCTTTGTGAGTCTGTCGCACATTGTTGTGTGGTTGCGATACATAGCCCATATATATGCTGTCTGTGCTCGCAACTCATCGTATATTAAGATCTTGCGACCTCCATTTTCGTTTATCGAAGCTACCTCTACTCCATTGGCAAATGTCGACTCTTTTCGACACTCCAACCTCTCGACACCATCTATAACAGCCCCCTCGCCAATAATGTAGTTAGCCACATGTGACCCTATGATCTTCGCGCCACTCTCGATCGTGACACTCCCTGCAAAACGGACATTCAAGAGTTGATCGACACAAAAATCCTCGCTCACCAAGATCTGATCCCAACTCTCGGCGTAGCATCCTCGTTGCCCGAGAAGCTCACGCTCCTCGCAACTTATATTTCGTAAATTTCCCATAGATGCAAAGATACAAGAAAAATTCGAAGAGATTTAGAATCTGTTTAAAATTTTCTCGCTAAATTTATTAAGAGAGATGTAGCTTGATTTTAAGCCTCGTTTTGACTTTTGAGATACGAAATTGAAAATTTCGTCATCCTGAACTTGATTCAGGATCCCAGCAAACGATAATACGACCTCTCAACATGCTAATATACAATGGTTTTATCAATAGTGCAGAGATCCTGAAACAAGTTCAGGATGACGTTCCTAGCGGAACGTATCTCAAATGGGACTGCTAGAAAAGTTTTATCGGACACTTATAATCTGTTTTATAGATTCTCCCTCTCGGTGATAAATCTACACATCTGAACCCTAGCTCGATGGATGTTGGTCTTGACACTTCCGAGTGGCATCGAGAGCTTCTCGGCGATCTCTTCGTAGGAGTACTCCTCCAAAAAACGCATGCGAAATAACTCCTGATGACGAGGCGAGAGGTGTGCGATTCCCTCCTCTATTTGAGTGCGTTTTTGACTATTTATGATACTCTGTTCTGGGTCAAGGTTTCGCGCTTCGGGTGTTGTTATAAAGCGTTCGTCGAGCGATAGTTCATCTTGACGACGACGATGATAGTCGATAAATGTGTTGCGAGCGATGGTGTAGATCCACTGTCCGAATGTATATTTGGGGTTGTAGCGATGCAGATTTACATAGACCTTAATAAAACTCTCCTGCATCAAATCGTCGGCATCCTGTGCACTGTCGCCCCCCAAACGAGACATCACAAGTCGATTGATCGACTCGCTATAACGCATAATAAGGAACTCAAAGGCTACATTGTCACCCTCAAGAGTCCACTCCACAAGGAGCTTGTCCTCCGCTACTACATACTTTTCTAGATCACCCATCGAGTGCAAAGATAACAAAGATTCTTCGAATTATGAGCTTGATTTACCATATATTAACAAAAAATAGCTACCTTTGCATGTTATAATCAAGACTTATGAGATTTAAACTAGAATATAAAGCCTCATCTTCCGAGGCACGTGCAGGACGTTTCACAACAG
The DNA here is from genome assembly GCA_047174275.1 of Rikenellaceae bacterium. GTDB lineage: Bacteria > Bacteroidota > Bacteroidia > Bacteroidales > Rikenellaceae > Alistipes. Next base: position 7,827 of record JBCQUC010000039.1, read on the forward strand.
ATCATGGTGAGGTGTTGACCCCAATTTTCATGCCAGTGGGCACTGCCGCGGCGATGAAGGGTATCTTCCACCGCGATGTGGAGCAGGAGGCGCGTGCCCAGATCATATTGGCAAATACATACCACCTCTACCTCCGTCCAGGGATGAAGATTATCGAGGAGGCTGGTGGAGTCCACCGCTTTTCGGGGTGGGAAAAACCTATGCTTACCGATAGTGGTGGGTTTCAGGTATTCTCGCTCTCGGGATGCCGCAAATTGAAGGAGGAGGGTTGTCAATTCCAGTCGCATATAGATGGTTCACGACACCTCTTTACACCCGAAAATGTGATGGATACACAGCGAATAATCGGAGCAGATATCATGATGGCGTTCGATGAGTGCCCTCCAGGGGATGCTCCGCGAGAGTATGCTGCCAAGTCGCTTGCACTCACTCAACGTTGGTTGGCACGATGTTTCGATCAATTTTCAAAGACCGAACCTAAATATGGCCATTCGCAGTCGTTGTTCCCGATTGTTCAAGGGTGTGCATACCCCGATCTACGAGCAAAGGCGGCGGAGGATGTTTTACAATATAACGCTGATGGTTATGCTATTGGTGGACTTGCTGTGGGAGAGCCTGCACCTGTGATGTATGAGATGATCGAGGTGGTCAACGCTATTCTGCCACAAGATAAGCCTCGTTACTTGATGGGGGTTGGAACTCCGATCAACATTCTGGAGGCGATAGATCGCGGAGTCGATATGTTCGATTGTGTGATGCCGACACGCAATGGTCGTAATGGTCAGCTCTTTACGTGGGAGGGTGTGATAAATATCCGCAACAAGAAGTGGGAGAGCGATTTCTCGCCAATAGATCCACAGAGCACATCCTTTGCATCACAAAAATATACCAAGGCATATCTACACCATTTGGTGGTATGTCGCGAAATGTTGGCAGCGCAGATATCATCATTACACAATATTGCGTTCTATTTGAGTCTAGTCACCGCAGCGCGCGAACATATCGTGGCGGGGGACTTCAAGGAGTGGAAGGAGAGGATGGTTATTCAACTTGCTAAAAGATTGTAGATTATGAAATTGAGCTGGCCTGGATTCAAGATTCTTGACCGCTATATATTGGGGAAGTTCCTCTCGACATACTTCTTTGCGATCGCGATGATAATTGTGATCGTGGTGATCTTTGACTATGTGGAGAAGGTCGACGACTTTACCGAGAATAAAGCACCGTTGGAGGCGATTATCTTCGACTATTACTTCAACTTCATCCCATTCTTCGTAAATCAGTTTAGCGGTCTGTTTACATTTATTGCCGTTATATTCTTCACCTCGAAGATGGCATACCAGACCGAGATCATTGCGATGTTGTCGGGCGGAATGAGTTTTCGAAGACTTATGTGGCCCTATTTTATTGGGGCTCTGATTATCTCGTCGCTCTCGTTGGCACTCAATCTGTGGGTTATCCCTCTCTCGCAGAGGGTATGTGTGAAGTTCGATGCGGAGTATATCGATAAGGTGGATAATCGAGATTTTGACCGCCATATATATCGTCAGATCGAACCAGGGGTCTTTGTCTATCTGAGAGGATATACCCTCTCTGGTCGCGCATCGTTTTTGTCGTTGGATCGTTACGAGGATGGTCAGCTTCGAGAGTCTTTGGAGGCGGCTTCACCATCCGTTGACTCTGTTACAGGGCGTTGGAAGGCTGATCGCTATACGACGCGACTATTCAAAGATGGTGAGAGTCAAGAGATATTCTCGCAACATCGTAACCTCGACACTCTCTTGAACCTCCATAAATCGGAGTTGGCGAGGGTCGAAGATCTCCTCAAAACGATGAAGATAGATGAACTAAATCTGTTCCTTGAACAGCAAAAACATAAGGGGTCGGACAATATTACGATTATCGAGGTTGAGAAGTATTCGCGCTTTGCATACCCTGTTGGGACATTTATCTTGGCGTTGATCGGAGTCTCGCTCTCTTCGCGTAAGGTGCGTGGAGGAACGGGTCTACACATTGGAATTGGTGTGGCGTTGTGTTTCTCGTATATCCTATTTATTCGATTTGCAGAGGAGTTTGCAAAGGGTGGAGCACTCCCTCCAGAGATTGCGATTTGGAGTCCGAATGCCCTATACCTTATGATCGCGATATATTGTTATGCAAAAGCACCGAAATAATTTTTTAAGATGCAGAATTTAGAACAACACATATCCAAAATAGCGGCTAAATGTAGTGCACGCGAGAGAATCACCCCTCAGGAGGCGACCACACTCTACCGTGAAGCTCCGTTGTGGCTGCTCTCGCAGTTGGCGGTGGAGCGTAAGATGGCGGTGAGTGGCGATGCAATATTTTATAATCGTAATTTCCATATCGAGCCGACAAACATCTGCCTCTTCAAGTGTCGTTTCTGCTCGTATCGTCGCGATGTGGGCAGCGAGGATAGTTGGGAGTATACCATCGACGATATGAGGGCACAGGCTAAGAGGTATGTTGGGTCGGGAGTTACGGAGGTACATATCGTCGGAGGAGTCCATCCGAAACATACACTCGACTTCTTTGTGGAGCTAATCGCTGCGATACACGAAATATTGCCCGATGCCATGATCAAAGCCTTTACCGCCATTGAGTTAGGCTACATGATCCGCAAGGCTGATCTCTCGTTCGAAGAGGGGCTCAAACGACTCAAAGATGCAGGGATGGGTGCTATCCCAGGGGGAGGAGCTGAGATCTTCGATTGGGAGGTGCGCGAAAAGATCTGTCCCGAGAAGGGGCGTGCAGAGGAGTGGTTGCAGATCCATGAGGTGGCTCATACAATGGGAATCTCGACAAACTGCACAATCCTATATGGACATATCGAGACCTTTGAAAATCGTATAGATCACCTCGAACGACTCCGAGATCAACAAGATAGGAGTGGAGGGTTCAACGCATTTATTCCGTTGAAATATCGCAATATGCACAATGAGATGTCGCATTTGGGCGAGGTTTCGGTGGTTGACGATATGCGAATGATAGCGATAAGCAGGTTGTTCCTCGATAACATCCCCCACATCAAGGCGTATTGGGTGATGTATGGTAAGGCGACAACAGAGCTCGCTTTGGCATTTGGCGCGGACGATGTCGATGGAACGATCGACGACTCGACCAAGATCTACTCGATGGCTGGAGCTGAAGATACAAAACCAAAGATGACGATAGTAGAGATTGAAGAGTTAGCGAAGCGAGCAGGTTTTAGAGCCGTGGAGCGTGATACACACTACAACATAATAAAATAGTAATGTCTAATAAAAATTATCAAAGTCTTTGTAACATGTATTAACATAGAGTGTTATCGGTATTGTAATAAGTGGGGGCTTATTTTGCGGACAGTCCCATTTGAGATACGTTCCGCAAGGAACGTCATCCTGAACTTGTTTCAGGATCTCTGCAAATGATAATGCTATAAATTATAAGATATTGATTAATAAGAAATATTTATTGATAATGCAGAGATCCTGAAACAAGTTCAGGATGACGAAATTTTCAATTTCGTATCTCAAATGGGACTATTGGAAAAATTTATCGGATACTAATGAATAAAATAGTAGAATATTATGGCAGAAAATCCAAAAGGGGGGGCAGACTGGTGGCAGAAACCAGAACATCTCCAAGAGAAAAAGAGTAATAAAACAGCTAGATCGAAGCGTCCAAAAGCTCCGATCACCGTAGAGTCGATGTCGAAGAGACTCTTAAAACATGGATCTATAATCCTTGCTTTAGTGGTGTCACTAGCGGCAGGTTCACACTTTCTGCTTACGTGGGCTACGCGTCACGATGCTCGTCGCACTGTGCCTCAATTCGAGTCTCTGTTGCTGCAAGATGCCGAGAGACTAGCAAAGAGCCATGACCTAAAACTTGTCATCAATGACTCTCTCTACGCGCCACTCTACGCAGGAGGGACAGTTCTAGATCAGCTCCCTGAGCAGGGCTCTGTTGTGAAGCCTGGGCGATCGGTATATATTACGATCAACTCCACACAACAGAAGATGGTTCCTGTGCCATATGTTGCTGGACGATCTCTGCGCCAAGCCAAAAATATGTTGGATATTGCGGAGCTTACAATCGCAAAGTTGGTATATGAGGCAGATATTGCAACAAACTATGTATTGGCACAATCCTACGATGATCGCGAAATCACGGAGGAGAGCAAGGTCTCTGCACCTATCGGCTCTGGTATAACGCTCTATGTAGGTATGGAGGCAGATAAGATGGCTGTAGTTCCAAAACTATTGGGGCTCACACTCAAAGATGCGAAGAGTGCACTTTGGGAGTCGGGGCTCAATGTTGGTGAGGTGAGGCTTGAAAAGGGTATAGACATTAGCAACCAGACATTGGCGAGAGTTGACACTCAAGATATATTTGCCGAGGAGGAGTACCCATTGGGTTCGGAGGTCTCGATTAGCCTCACGCTCGATGACGACAAACTAAAGAGAGGTATTAAAGAGTACATGAAGGCTCACGAAGAGTGGTTGAAAGAGAGAGAGGATTCTCTTAAGTAGGGTAAAATAATTATTGGTATGTTTTTAAGAGTATTATTGGAGATGAGATTTTTTGCTATTGAATCGAAAATATAGTGGTTCTATACTGAGATTTAATAGTGAAAAATATCGCTCCAAAAGTGCTTTTAAAAATATGGCGATAATTGTTTTACACTACTTAGGATAAAGCAATAATACTGTTTAATATTTTGCACCTTGTTTCGAATCCAACGGATTCGTCATCCTGAACTTGATTTATTAGTGTCCGAAAAAACTTTTTCAGAAGTCCCACTTGAGATACGAAATTGAAAATTTCGTCATCCTGAACTTGTTTCAGGATCTCAGCAGATGATAATACGATATCTGCAATGTGCTATATACGCTAGATTGACCAATGATGTAGAGATCCTGAAACAAGTTCAGGATGACGACTCTTTCAGAGTCGAAACGAGGTGCCAATACAAATTGTAAAGTTGTATCGGACACCAAATAAATTTATATTACATTTTTACCAAACAACAATAAAATAGATTCTAAAAGGATTGAAAGAGGAGATTTACAACGAAGAGGAGATCGATCTATTAGAGGGAGAGCTCCAAGAGGGAGAGGATGGAGAGCTATATGAGCACTACAGATTCGAAATCGACAAGGGGCAGTCGCCACTAAGATTAGATAAATATTTGGCAACTATAATGCGCAATTCGTCGCGCAGCAAGATCCAGAGTGCCGCCGATGAGGGGCAACTTTTGGTCAATGGCGTGGCGCAAAAGGCGAGCTATAAAGTTCGCCCTGGGGATGTTGTGACCATTGTAATGTCGCGTCCAAAGTACTCGAATGAGCTAATAGCAGAGGATATTCCGCTAGATATTGTCTATGAAGATGATGATCTGCTGATCGTAAATAAAGAGGCGGGAATGGTCGTCCACCCAGGGCATGGAAACTATCGAGGAACTCTGGTCAATGCCCTTACCCACCACCTCAAAGGGACAGATATCGTAGAGGATGGTGATAGCGATATGAGGGCAGGGTTGGTGCATAGAATCGATAAAAATACCTCGGGGTTGTTGGTTGTGGCAAAGAGCGAGAAGAGCCATACTCACCTCGCAAAACAGTTCTTCGATCACTCAATCAAACGTCGATATATAGCCCTTGTTTGGGGTAATATCACCGAAGATGAGGGTACTATAACGGGAAATATAGGACGTTCACCCAAAGATCGTCTTAAGATGTTTGTATTCGAGGATGGATCGGATGGCAAACATGCTGTAACACACTATAGAGTGCTGCAACGCTTTGGTTATGTGACGCTTGTAGAGTGCCACTTAGAGACAGGACGCACACACCAGATTCGTATACATATGTCGTGGAAGGGTCATCCACTCTTCAATGATGAGAGATATGGAGGCGATAAAATCTTGAAGGGGACGACATTCTCGAAGTATAAACAGTTTGTGGAGAACTGCTTCTCGATTATGCCGCGTCACTCGCTTCATGCTAAATCTTTGGGATTTGTCCATCCAACGACAGGCGAGCAGATCCACTATGAGTGTGATATGCCAGCGGATTTCGTGGCACTCATCAATAAGTGGGAGGGCTACGCCACAAATCGTCTAGCATCCGAGCGACTCCAAGCGGTGGAGGAGCGCGAAGAGGAGGAGGCTAATGAGCGCAGAGCGCGTGAAGAGAGAGCCGCTGCACAGACACAAAAACAGAGACAAATGGCTGCTGATAGGGAGATGAGAGAGGAGGAGCAAAGCTATGATCCTGCATTTTTCAACCCCCCAAGAGAGTAGCAGCTATGAAGCGAAGGACTAAGAGTTACGAAGAGTCACTAGATAGGTGGCAGAGGCGTGCCGCAGGGGTCTACTATACCCCAACCTCAATCGTGGAACAGATGGTTCAGGTGGTGGTTGGTGAGGGCGTGGATGTGGATCTAAGCGATAAACTTCTACTTGATCCATGTTGTGGCAGTGGTAACTTCTTGGTCGAGGCTCTACGTGTCGGTTTTCGGGCAGAGAATATATATGGCTTCGATATAGACCCGAAAGGGGTTAAAATAGCACGTCAAAGGGTTGCGGAGTTGAGCGGATACGATGTTTCGAAAAATATTAAGGTGGCGGATTTCTTTGATCGTGCCCAAACTATTAAGCGTCGTTTTGACTATGTAATAACAAATCCACCGTGGGGCAGCAGCCTCGATGTGAAGCGACGAAATATATTGGGGCAGATCTATGGGGCTGGGCATAGTGTCGACAGCTCGTCACTTATGATGTTAGCATCGTTGATGGTGCTTCGAGAGGGTGGAGTGTTGTCGTTTTTGCTACCTGAGGCGTTCTTTAATATTGGAAACTTCGAGGATGTGAGACGTGTGATTTTGGGGTTGAGGGTGACATGTCTGTGTGACTATGCCAAGCCGTTTCGAGGACTCATGACACGTGCGCAGGCGATTGTTTTGCGAAAGGAGTCATCCACGGATGAGGATGTTGTGAGGTGTCGATATGATGGGCATTACCATACAAGAACGATAGGCTCATTTAAGCGCAACCCCAAGAGTATAATGAACCTTTGGCTCACACAGGCGGAGGCAGATGTGGTTGAGGCGATCTACAAAAAGCCACATGTGACGCTCCAAGGTGGTGCACTCTGGGGAATGGGAATTGTTACAGGCAACAACAAAAAATATTGTAGCGACCATCCACACCAAGGTTATATCGGGGTGCTTAGGGGTTACGACCTAACGGAGGAGGGAATCAACGCCCCAACGACATTTATTCCGTCGGATCTTAGTCAATACAACCAAGTTGCGCCAAAGGAGTTCTATCTTGCCCCCGAGAAGATTATATATCGTTTTATTACAAGTAGAGCGATCTTTAGATACGACACTGAGCGTCGATATATCCTCAATAGTGTCAATGGATTTATCCCTAATCGGGATTTCCCGATTCCAACCAAATTGGTGGCAGAGCTCCTTAATTCAAAGGTTTTGAATTGGCTCTTTAGGGCGATTTTTCATACACACAAGGTTCTGCGACACGATATTGAGACGTTGCCACTACACTACGAATTGACGGAGTTTAACGAGTCGAACTACCTTGACTACTTAGGTGTAGAGGCTACAGAGTTAGGGAGCTATAAAATTGTTAACGTTGAACAAGCAGGGTGTTAATATAATTGTAGCTGAGTTGTTGTTTGCACCTCGTTTCGAATCCAACGGATTCGTCACCCTGAACTTGTTTCAGGATCTCAGCCAGCGACAATATTTATATAGGACTGAAACACATTTATTGATAATATAGAGATCCTGAAACAAGTTCAGGATGACGAAATTTTCAATTTCGTATCTCACGTGGGACTGCTGAAAATGATTTATTTGGTATCTCGTTTCGAATCCAACGGATTCGTCATCCTGAACTTGTTTCAGGATCTCAGCCAGCGACAATACTTGTATGGGGATAACGCATTTATTGATAATGTAGAGATTCTGAAACAAGTTTAGGATGACGAAATTTTCAATTTCGTATCTCACGTGGGACTGCTAGAAAACATTAAATGAGAGAATTTTAATCCGATTCTTAATATTATGGTTATAAAATAAAAACAGAGAGGTAAGATGTTCTTTCCAACAACAATAAAAGAGGTGCGTAATCTGGGGTGGGACTACATAGATGTAATCCTATTCACGGGCGATGCCTATATCGACCATCCAGCATTTGGAGCGGCGGTGATAGCACGACTCTTGGAGGCAAAAAGGCTACGTGTAGCGATCGTGCCACAACCCAACTGGAGGGATGATCTACGTGATTTCACGAAATTAGGGCAGCCGCGACTCTTTTTCGGAGTTAGCGCAGGGGCTATGGACTCCATGGTGAACCACTATACAGCAAATATCCGCCTACGCTCGAACGATGCCTATACCCCAGGGGGAAAGGCTGGTTTTAGACCCGATTATGCAGCGACAACATACTGTAAAATTCTAAAGAAGTTATACCCTAATACACCAATTGTAGTGGGAGGAATCGAGGCATCGTTGCGTCGTTTGACCCATTATGACTATTGGAGTGACTCGCTTAAGCCCTCGATGCTCTTGGAGAGTGGGGCTGATCTGTTGAGCTATGGAATGGGAGAGGGTGTGATCGAACAGATCGCAGCAGCTCTTCGCAATGGCTTCAATATGAATCTGTTGCGCAAAATTCCACAGGTGGCATATGTCGCAGAGCGAGAGTATGTCGCAAAACTCGATCCCGAAAAGACAATCCGCCTAAGCTCCTTCGAGGAGTGTCAAAAGAGCAAAAAAGCCTTTGCGAAGAACTTCACTATTGTCGAGAGGGAGAGCAATATGCTTGCGCCAGAGAGGTGGCTAGTGGAGGGTGTGGGCGACAAATTTATCGTGGTAAATCCACCGCGCCCAACTCTATCTACAGAGGAGATCGACCACTCGTTTGATCTTCCATATGAGCGTGCTCCGCATCCGAAATATCGGGGCAAAGGGGATATCCCAGCGTGGGAGATGATAAAACACTCGGTCAATCTACATAGAGGGTGCTTCGGAGGGTGCTCGTTCTGTACAATCTCGGCACATCAAGGGAAGTTTATCGCTTCACGCTCCGAGAGGTCGATTCTAAGTGAGATCTCGAAGGTCACACAGATGCCAGACTTCAGAGGTAACCTCTCTGACATAGGCGGGCCATCGGCAAATATGTGGGGTATGGGGGGGCATAATAGAGCACTCTGTGATAGGTGTCGTCGACCATCGTGTCTGCATCCATCGCCCTGCAAGAATCTCAATAACGACCATCGCCCACTGTTGAAGCTATATGATAAGATACGTAGCGTCAAAGGGGTGAAACGAGCATATATCGGAAGTGGCATTCGATACGACCTCTTCGATGATTCGCCATACCTCGAAAAGGTGCTGCGTCACCACACATCGGGGCGATTGAAGGTTGCGCCAGAGCATACCGAAGAGGGGGTTTTGAACCTTATGCGCAAACCATCGTTCAAACAATTTGAGCAGTTAAATGCCGATTTTAAGCGAATTTGCAAGTCGGCAGATCTGCCATATCAGCTCATTCCATACTTTATCTCGTCGCACCCAGGGTGTCGTGAACGAGATATGTTGGCACTCTCGAAAAAGGTCTTAGGAGGGTTGCATTTTTCGTTGGAGCAGGTGCAGGATCTGACCCCAACGCCGATGACTCTATCGTCGGTGATGTTCTATACGGGGGAAGATCCATACTCTGGCGAGGCGTTGTATGTCGCTCGCTCGCAAGATGATAAGAGGCGACAAAAGAGCTATTTCTTCGCGGATCGAGCACCAAAGAGCTCGGGAAGAGGAAAAAAACGTATGTAGTTAACCTAATAAGTAAGATAAACCTTTTCTAGCAGTCCCAATTTGAGATACGTTCCGTAAGGAACGTTATCCTGAACTTGTTTTATTAGTTTCCGATAAAAGTTTGCAATTTGTATTGGCACCTCGTTTCGACTCTGAAAGAGTCGTCATCCTGAACTTGTTTCAGGATCCCTAACTGTCAGCGTTTCAGGTCATATACTGAGATCCTGAAACAAGTTCAGGATGACGAAATTTTCAATTTCGTATCTCAAATGGGACTGCTAGAAAAGTTTTATCGGATACTACGAAATTTAAAACAGATTCTTAACCTCGAATTAGGTTAAGAAAGAAATAATCTTTATCTTTGAAATAAAAACATATGGCGAAGATAAATGTCAAAGAGACGGACGTAACAATCATTAAGTTAAACGATGTTGATTACATTTCGCTTACCGATATAGCAAAACATAAATCTGATGATCCAACTGCTGTTGTTAGCAACTGGATGCGTAACAGGAATACTATTGAGTACCTTGGTATCTGGGAGACTCTATACAATCAAGATTTTAAACCCCTCGAATTCGAGGGGTTTAAAAAGGAGGCTGGATTAAATGCCTTTACGATGTCGCCTCAGAAGTGGATTACAACAACAAATGCGATAGGTATTGTCGCAAAATCGGGACGATATGGAGGAACTTATGCCCATAAAGATATTGCATTTAAGTTTGCAAGTTGGATCTCGGTGGAGTTTGAACTTTACTTCATAAAGGAGTTTCAACGCCTAAAAGAGGAGGAGCAGAAGCAACTTGGTTGGTCGGCAAAACGAGAACTTGCGAAGATTAACTACCATATCCACACCGATGCAATAAAAGCCAATCTTATCCCCGAGGAGCTTACAGCTAAGCAAATCTCTATAGTCTACGCTTCGGAGGTAGATGTGCTCAATGTTGCTCTATATGGGATTACTGCTAAACAGTGGCGAGAGGCGAACCCCGAACTAAAGGGTAATATCCGTGATTACTCTACCATTAACGAGCTTATATGTCTATCAAATATGGAAAATATAAATGCAGTACTGATTAATGAGGGTGTTTCACAGAGGGATAGATTGATAAAACT
>JBCQUC010000003.1:0-67818 GCA_047174275.1 Rikenellaceae bacterium
TTACTCCCATAATTGATAAAGGTAAGGTTTTTTTCCGTCCCAACCTTTTGTGCGGGTAAAGTTAGGTATTCCACATCGAGAATATGCAGATGTAGAGTTGCGTTTCGCTTGCCTCAAAAGACGCATAAAAAGAGAAGAAAGTATCGAAAAGCTCCTCGATATTGATTTCGACCTTGATAACTTCCACGACGATAACGATTAAGTCGTGCTTTTAGCAACACAATATTTGCAACTATCGCAAGAGATTTATATCTTTGTAAAGTATTCGAACGAATGAAATTCTGGCAGCGCAGAAAACCTGCGAAAAATGGCGCGAAAATAGAGTTGGCTATTCGGTGACAATCATAGATTTTGAAGATGTAATATTTTGAAGATGAGGGTATTGAGGTCGCGAAAACTTCCCCGCCATCTCCACAATCTAGCTTAATAGTCAGATTATTACGATGATTTACGCATGGTTTTGCGCACATTTATTGCTCAAGTACCATGCGTATCTCTTTTTGTAATAATAGATATATAATGAAGCTATGAATACTATGCCATACGCTCTGAGAGGTACATTTTGTGATATTATGGATTATCATAGTCAGATTAAGTCGAAACGAATACAGTTTATAGCAAAAAAGGGGTGATAGATTTTGTAGATCTTAAATTAAAACCATATCTTTGTGGTAGTTTTTTATATATATTCATCGAATGAGCACAGAACAAGAGATAACACAACAGAACAGCGAATATTCAGCATCTAACATTCAGGTACTTGAGGGGCTAGAAGCGGTACGCAAGAGACCTGCGATGTACATCGGAGACACAGGTGAGAAGGGACTACACCACCTCGTATATGAGGTTGTAGATAACTCTATAGATGAGGCATTGGCTGGACATTGTACACACATAGCAGTTACAATCAACGAAGACAACTCAATCACGGTACGTGATAATGGACGCGGTATCCCTGTCGACTACCACGAGAAGGAGAAGAAATCTGCCCTTGAGGTGGTACTTACAGTTCTCCATGCGGGAGGTAAATTTGACAAGGGTAGTTATAAGGTATCGGGAGGTCTCCACGGTGTGGGTGTATCGTGTGTTAATGCGCTATCTACCCTACTTGTTGCGGAGATCCACAAGAATGGTAAGATCTATCGTCAGTCATACTGCAAGGGTACTCCAACCACTCAGGTTGAGATTATTGGTGAGTGCGAGGATCGCGGAACATCGGTTACATTCAAACCAGATGCAGAGATCTTTACACAGACTACCGTGTATAAGTATGATATATTGGCAAAGCGTCTTCGCGAGCTTGCATTCCTAAACAAGGGAATCCACCTATCGCTTACAGATAAGCGCGAAGAGGAGGGTCGTGAAGAGGAGAGAAGCGAGGAGTTCTACTCAGAGGATGGACTTAAGGAGTTCGTAAAGTATTTGGATGCAACACGTGGCGAGTCGATTGTGGAGTCTATTATATATATCGACACAGAGAAAAATGGTGTTCCAGTGGAGGTTGCTATGCAGTATAACAACTCATTCTCGGAGAATGTACACTCATATGTAAATAACATCAATACGCATGAGGGAGGTACACACCTTACGGGATTCCGTCGCGCATTGACACGTACCCTAAAGAAGTATGCAGACGAGTCGGGAATGTTGGCAAAGCTCAAATTCGAGATCAACGGAGATGACTTCCGCGAGGGTCTTACAGCTGTAGTATCTGTAAAGGTTGCAGAGCCACAGTTCGAGGGTCAGACAAAGACAAAGCTAGGAAATGACGAGGTATCGGCAGCGGTAGATCAGGCGATGTCAGCGGCATTAACGGCATATTTGGAGGAGAATCCAAAGGATGCTCGTGCCATTGTACAGAAGGTGATCTTGGCGGCTACAGCACGTCATGCAGCGCGTCACGCTCGTGAGATCGTACAGCGCAAGACTGTGCTTTCGGGTGCTGGACTCCCTGGAAAGTTAACAGATTGTTCGAGTCGCGATCGCTCTATAGCTGAGATCTTCCTTGTCGAGGGAGACTCTGCGGGTGGAACGGCTAAACAGGGTCGTGATCGTAACTTCCAAGCTATTATGCCTTTGCGTGGTAAGATCTTGAATGTTGAGAAGGCTCAGGAGCATAAGATGTGGGAGAATGAGGAGATCAAGAATATGTTTACAGCTCTTGGAGTTTCGATTGGAACTGAGGATGATAGCAAGGCTCTAAATATTGCGAAGCTACGATACAATAAGATCATTATCATGACCGATGCCGATGTCGATGGAAGTCACATTGCGACACTAATTCTAACATTCTTCTTCCGCAAGATGAAGGAGTTGATCGAGAATGGTCACGTATATATCGCCACACCACCGTTGTACCTTATTAAGAAGGGTAAGCAGGAGAAGTATTGCTGGAGCGAGGCTGAGCGCGAAGAGGTTATAGGTGAGTTTGGAGGCAAGGGTGTCCATATCCAACGATATAAAGGACTTGGAGAGATGAATGATATTCAGCTTTGGGACACTACAATGAATCCAGATACGCGTATTCTTCGACAGGTAACAATTGACAATGCAGTTGAGGCGGATCGAGTGTTCTCGATGTTGATGGGAGATGAGGTTCCACCTCGCAGGGAGTTTATTGAGCAGAATGCACACTATGCAAATATTGATGCATAGGTCATCTAAATATTAAGAAACTGTTTAAGGTTCTAAATTACTGCTGGCGCGTTAATTTTTCCCGTCATCCTGAATCAAGTTTATTAGTGTCCGATAAAATGTTTTTTAATCTTTGTAATCATCACAATTATAGTGACTTATAAAGGTTTTATAAAATGGAGGCTTACTTTTATTAGCAGTCCCACGTGAGATACGAAATTGAAAATTTCGTCATCCTGAACTTGTTTCAGGATCTCTACAAAGAATCTGAAACACTGACAGTTAGGGATCCTGAAACAAGTTCAGGATGACGGATTTGGGATATTTATTTTCAAATCAAAAACACAATACTACTTTGTATTAATCTATTAATAAGCACTTTATCTCAATCGTTAAAAGTTTAACGTACCACTCTAATATTAAATTTTAGGAGTAAGATTATAGTTTATATCATCCTACTCCTTTTCTATTTTATGAAAAAGAAGATCAATCTTAAATATCTACTAAATAGTGGCAAGAACAATAAGGCTCGATACTACCTAAAGAGTTACTATAGGTATGTTGTAGTGCCAATGGCTCTATACAAAAACTCACTTTCGAAGTGGTTCAAGCGATTTGAGAATCTTCCTCAATCGGAGCAGAGCTATATTATGGATCGTGTTAGCTACTATTGCAAATTGACAAAGCCTACATCTAAAGCTGAGATTGCAAAACGCCTGCCATCCAAGGCAACACGACTAAAGGAGCACACCCTTAAAAACAGAAAAGGGTACTCTAGTCCATACTTCTTTGACACCTACGAATATACCAGATACTTCGATCCACAACTAAGATGGAATCATCTTTTTGGAGATATTAACTATATCCCCGACACTCCATCCATTGTCAAGAGTAGACCAATAGATGGGGATAATGAGAACTCTATCCTATTGAAACTAAATAAAAATCGACACTTTATTAGGGTTCATGACAACATAAAATTTGAAGATAAATGCGACAAAGCGATCTTTAGAGGCGATATCATGGGCAAATCCAATAGACTCGACTTTGTTAGACGATATATCGACCATCCATTGTGCGATATTGGAGTTGTTAGCCGTAGACCAAACTCACCGATTGAGTTGGAGAGGGGGGCTAAATCTATATATGACCATCTGAACTACAAGTTTGTATTCGCACTAGAGGGGTACGATGTAGCGAGTAATTTGAAGTGGGTGATGTCCTCTAACTCTGTTGCTGTAATGCCTAAACCAACATGTGAGACATGGTTTATGGAGGGGCGATTAGAGGCTGGGGTGCACTATATCGAGATCGCCGCAGATTTCTCGGATCTAGAGGAGAGGCTACAATACTACATCGACCACCCACAAGAGGCGGTCGAAATTTCGCGTAATGCAAATAGGTATGTCGATCAGTTCTGGAAAAAAGATCGTGAAGATATGATCTCGTTAATGGTACTTCAAAGGTATTTCGAGACTACGGGGCAGAGATAATCTAACGCCCCTCCTTCAAGAATTTTTTAGTTGGGACTTTCACTTCGTAGCTCTTTCGAGATGGGTTCATATGGTCATACTCTCGAATCCAAGGGTTCAGGATTCTAAGTTGGCGATATGTAGTGCCATGCTTCGCCGCAAACTGCGACCACGCAATCTTGGCATCACTAATCTCGACAATCTTGTAGTTCTTAAATGGCTCTAGCTTATCCTCCTTACCAAGATTAAAACCATACCTCTCAGGCTCTTCCATCAATATTTTGAAACTGAGTATTCGAGGGACATATCGCATAGTCTCCTCAGGCAGGAACAACTCCCAATAGTCATCAACACCCTGAATCTTCAGACGACGGGCAACACCTGTTCTACCAGCATTGTAGGAAGCTGCCGCTAAAGTCCAGCTACCAAACAACTTATGTGCAGATTTGATGTATTTACACGCTGCATGTGTAGACTTCTCTAGATGGTAACGCTCATCAACATACTCCGAGACCTCCAATCCATACTCTTTAGCCGAGGCGGATAAAAATTGCCACAATCCACCAGCTTTAGCAGGCGAGATAGCGTTCTCATTGAGACCACTCTCCGCCACACACAGATACTTAAAGTCGTTTGGAACACCATATTCAGCTAAAATAGGCTCGATAACGGGGAAGTATCTCGACACACGTCGAAGAGCAAGGAGTGTCGAGGTGTGCATACAAGATGTAGTGATAACTTCGCGCTCAACAGCTTCACGCACATACCCCCAATCAGTGGGCACCTTCTCACCAGCAAATTCGAGATTTGAGGGTAGGTCATGGATGGTCAAACCACTCTGTTGCGAGCGATGTTGAACCGCGGCATTTCCATCTGTACACGCAACCCACATCGTAGTTGCGGAGATTGACGCAGCCAAAACAACGGCAAATATAGTTCTCATAACAGTATTATCTCTTCAAGAAGCAGGTTTTAAGGACTATGCTCGAACCCTCGATACGGCAATCAACCTCCTCTGGATTATCGGTAAGTTTGATAGATTTGACCTTTGTGCCTCGTTTAATAACCATAGAAGAGCCCTTAACCTTAAGATCCTTGATTACGGTCACGGCATCTCCGTCGAAGAGCTCGGCACCATTGCTATCCTTTGGAGTTAAAGAGATCTCCGCCTCACCCCCTTTATCTGCACTCCACTCGTGTCCACACTCTGGGCAGGCATTCATTGTACCATCAAAATATCCATTCTCCGATCCGCACGATGTGCATGTTATGATATCACTCATTCTCTACTTTTTAGATTTGTTATTGTGCAACAAAGGTAACACTAATAAGCCAAATTACAAATTATGCCAAATGGGTATTTATACCTATTTTGAGCAGTGCAAAAGGCAATTATAGTACCACTTAGATTGAGGTTTAAGCGAAATCATTATCTTTGCAATGTGAAAAAATATGATAATAGTATAATACCCTCACCTTGCTATGTTGTCGATGAGAGTGCGTTATTGCGTAATCTCGAAGTGATAGATCGTGTTCGTCAACTGTCAGGTACTGAAGTGATTGTAGCTCTCAAAGCATCTGCTATGTGGAGTATATTTCCGCTTCTTGCTGCCCACTCCGATGGCGCAACCGCTAGCTCACTTTGTGAGGCTGAATTAGTTGGTGAGTGCTTTGGCGAAGGGGGCTCTCTTTCGCATACATATGCACCAATATATACCGACAAGGAGATAGATCGTATTTTGGAGCTTAGTAGCCATATCACATTCAACTCTCTCTCTCAATATGAGCGGTTTGGGTTAAAGGCACGAGAAAGAGGTGTATCGTGTGGAATCCGCATCAATCCCGAATATTCACCTGTTGAGACTGACCTCTATAATCCATGTGTGGCAGGCTCTCGATTGGGCGTTGCAAAGGAGTATCTAAGAGAGCTACCAGAGGGGATTGAGGGGCTGCATTTTCATGTATTGTGTGAATCTCGACCTCACCATCTACGATTGGCATTAGAGGCTGTAGAGCGAAACTTTGGCGAGCTGCTACCCAATATAAAGTGGTTAAATATGGGAGGTGGACACCTGATGACCCACAAAGATTATAACACAGACGAATTGATTGAGGTGTTGAGATGGTTTAAGGCACGTCACCCACACCTAAGGCTAATTCTAGAACCTGGCAGTGCATTCACTTGGCGCACAGGTGTTTTGGTCTCGACTATAGAGGATGTCGTGGAAAATGGAGAGGTGACAACAGCTATGCTCAATGCATCATTCGCATGCCATATGCCCGACTGTTTAGAGATGCCATACACACCAGCTATTATCGGTGCTCACGAGAGTGAAGATGGTTGGCGACTCGGCGGAAATAGCTGCTTGGCTGGTGATTTTATGGGTAGTTGGGAGTTTGATGATGGACACAAACCTACCGTCGGGGAGAGGATAGTATTCGAGGATATGATCCACTATACAATGGTCAAAACCACGATGTTTAATGGAGTGTCGCACCCAGCAATCGCAATAGAACACAGAGATTCTAGCGTAGAGATCGTAAAAGAGTTCTCGTACGAAGATTTCAAGAATAGAATGTCATAAGAAAATAACAAACTTAAAGATAATGAAGGATTTCAAAGCAACAAAATATACGCTTGAGTGCGTAGCTACAGGTCGCGAGTTCGAGGACTCGGGATGGGTAATGGATGATGGTCAATGCTCATCTCCATCGCTTGTTCGTGCCAAATATGAGAAGAAGCAAATCGAAGTTGGTGATGACTCGATGGGACTCTATAAGTTTGCCGATTGGTTGCCTATACAGCGCGTTTTGGAGGGCTCATCTGCCCCTGTCACATATAAGAGTAAAGGGCTAGCTGAGCACCTAGGGCTTGAAAATCTATATATCACATTCAGTGGCTACTATCCTGCGATTGGAGCTACAATGAAGACCTGTTCATTCAAGGAGACCGAGGCATATAGCGTCTGCGGTCGCGCGGATGAAGATTCAGAGAAGATCCTTGTTGTCGCTTCGGCTGGCAATACAGCTCGTGCCTTTGCTCAGGTATGCTCTGATAATAACATCAAATTGTTGCTATCTGTCCCTGCTGACAACCTCTCTGCTCTATGGTTTGAAGCTCCACTAAACCCTTGCGTTAAGTTGATCGCTTGCGAAAAGGGAGGAGATTACTTCGATGCTATTCACCTAAGTAACTTGGCTCTAAAATCGAAGATCTTCTATGGTGAGGGTGGAGCTAAGAATATTGCACGTCGTGATGGTATGGCTACAACAATGCTATCGGCAGCGACCACAATCGGACGTATTCCAGACTACTACTTCCAAGCCGTAGGTTCGGGAACAGGAGCTATTGCCGCTTGGGAGGCTAATATGCGCCTTATCGAGGATGGTCGTTTTGGAAAGACCGTCACGAAATTGATGGTGTCTCAGAATGCTCCATTTGTTCCGATGTTCGACGCATGGAGGGTTGATTCACGCGAGATGCTACCATATGATGAGGATAAAGCGCGTCGTGATGTCGAGATCATAGATGCCAAAGTGTTATCAAATCGTCGTCCACCATATGGAATTATGGGTGGTCTATACGATGCTCTTAAGGCGACAAATGGAGAGGTGTTAGTATCGACAAACGCACAGTCTCGCAAGGCAAAGGAGCTATTCAAGCAGTTAGAGGGTGTTGATATCTACTCAGCAGCTGGAGTTGCAACAGCGACACTTATCAAGGCTGTAAAGGATGGCAAGATCGAGAAGGATGCTACGGTGATGCTTAATATCACAGGAGGTGGCGAGGAGTTGCTCAAAAGCAAAAAGAGCATATGGATGTTAGAGCCAAATATCATCTTCTCACTATCGGCTGATTTCGAGACAGTTATCGAGAAGTGCGAGGGGTTATTCGGAGTCTACCGTGACGCTCCTACCGATATGTAACCTGATTATATCTTATCGAATATTAATTTACACCACCCATTCATTATGGGTGGTGTTTTTGTACCTACTCTGATTTTAGGGTATCATCGCTCGACATCCATATAGTATCCGTGATGCTTCGCGCTTGTATATTCACGCTCTACAATTAACTTTACAGGGTGTTTGAAGTTTGGGCCATCGTATACAAGCGAATGGAACTCCCCATTCTCTCCACATACATCGAAACCATCAATGCGGATCATCTCTTCATAGTTATCCATATTAAGATCCTGACCCAAAAGCGATTGCAGTGGATGTGTCAGCTTAACCGCTACAACTCGTGACTTGAATCCAACAGCAACAAACTCCTTATAAAGATCATGTACATCGATATTCAGAAGTGGGAAGATCGGGGTTATCCCCAACTGCTCACACTGCTCACGAATCCACGTGAGGTGTGGCTCAAGGTATAGATCTCCAAAAATTCCACACTCTACACCATCCTCATCTATCAACCTACGAATAGCCTTTTGAAACGAATAGGCATACTCGCGACTACCATCTACAATCTCACGTCTGAGTGGAATCCCCATAGCCTCAGCCTGTGCCTGCAAAAGCTCCTCCGAGACACGATGTGCATTTTGCGTCTCTATACGATTCATATTAAGAAGCGTTACGACCTCTGTATCAGGATTGCTTTCTAGCTGTTTGTAGAGTGCAAAAGAGCAATCTTTACCACCACTCCAAGAGACAAATGCTTTCATTTTTTATTTGGGTTACAATTATTAATGATTAAGGGAGAGGCGTTAACCTCTCCCCTAAAAAACATATTTTAGACTAGCTTCAACTCAGCCTTGATAGCCTCGATCTTGCCATCAAGCTCTGCCAACACCTCATCATACTGCTCAACAGATGCAAGTGGAGCCTTCACACCAAAATAGAACTTGATCTTTGGCTCTGTACCAGATGGACGAACCGAAACAATTGTACCATCCTCTGTGAACCACTGAAGCACGTTGCTAGACTCCTCATCGATCTTAGTTACCACTCCGCTCTTAACATCTAGGCACTCAGAGCTCTTATAGTCGTTGATCTTAACAACATCTGACCCTAAAATCGACTTAGGAGGGTTTGCTCTAAAGTCAACCATCATCTGCTGGATCTGCTCAGCACCCTCTTTGCCCTTACGAACAACAGATACTAGACCCTCGCGGAAGAAGCCATACTTAACATACAACTCCTGCAACCACTCATAAAGAGTAAGCCCCATTGTATCCTTAGCCCAAGCTGCCGCCTCAGCTGCCATAGCACAAGCCGACACAGCATCCTTATCACGAACAGAGTCAGAAGCTAGGTAGCCGAAGCTCTCCTCGCCACCGCCGATATATTTGCTCTTGCCCTCCTGCTCACGGATTATACGTGCGATATATTTGAATCCTGTAAGACAGTCATAGCACTTAACACCGAAGTGGTCAGCAACTGCATTTGCCATAAGAGATGTCACGATAGTCTTAACGACAAATTGATTTCCATCAATCTTATTTAGCTCTGCCCAACGAGTAAGCTGGTAGCTAAGGATCAAGACTAGAGTTTGGTTACCATTTAGGAGTACATACTCACCCTTATTATTGCGAAGAGCCAAACCTACACGGTCAGCATCTGGGTCGGTAGCCATGATTAGATCTGCACCCTCTTGAGCAGCCAAATCTATCGCCATTTTCATTGTTGCACGCTCCTCTGGATTTGGAGATGCAACAGTTGGGAAGTCACCATCAACGATCGCCTGCTCTGGCACAAGAGCTACATTCTCAAAACCATATAACTTAAGAACACGAGGTACTAGATCAACACCCGAACCGTGGATTGGAGTGTAGATGATCTTCATATCTTTATATTTGGCGATAGAGTCTGGAGAGAGTGATAGATCCTTAATCATCTTAAGGTAGATATCATCAAACTTAGTATCAAGAATCTCTATAGTGTCAAGGTTCTTTCCTGTCTGGATCATCTCCACATCGGTGATCTTTTGAACCTCAGCTATGATATTCTTGTCGTGTGGCTCAGTCACCTGTGCACCATCTCCCCAATAGGCTTTGTAACCATTGTACTCCTTTGGATTATGCGAAGCGGTGATTACAACTCCAGAGTGGCAGTCGAGTTCACGAATTGCAAATGATAGCTCTGGAGTAGGACGTAGAGCATCGAAAAGATATACCTTAAAGCCGTTTGATGCGAAGATCTCGGCTGTTCTTTCAGCAAATAGACGTGAGTTATTACGGCTATCATGCGCTACACACACGCGGATTTCGCCCTCTACATTCTGCTTAAGATAGTTTGCAAGCCCCTGAGTAGCAGCACCTACCGTATAGATATTCATACGATTTGAACCAACACCCATTATACCACGCAATCCACCAGTACCAAACTCTAGATCTTTGTAGAACGACTCTATGAGCTCTGCCATGTTGTTCTCCATCATCTCCTTGATTTGGCTCTTTGTCTCTGCGTCATAAGCCCCATCTAACCACTGTTGTGCCTTTGCTACAACATTCTTTTCTACTTCGTTTGTCATCTTCTGTTCGTTTGTTTTATAAACTATTAATATATATTATATCAATCTCTTTTGCCGTTTTTTTAGCCTAAAATTATATTAATCGCCCCTCTGTCACGCTGTAGGCTATATATTAGTTTTGCCTATACTCCGAGTCTGTGAGATACGAAAAATAATATATGCAAAAGTAGTAATTTTTTTTTAATATTAGTTATCAGCGACTTAAATATTATTAAGAAAAATAGCTATTACATACATAAACAAAAAAAGGAATATTACAAGAGTGAGGTATCTTTTTTTTACGAAATTATTCCCGATCTTTGTACTCGGAAGTCGTCCATTTCGGATGTTCTATGCCCGAATAAAACAGTTAATATTTTAATCTCCAATTAATGCTCTCTACTAGACCTAGATATGACCAGAAGTGGTGCGATTGTCTTGAACAAATCAAAACACGAACTACCGAAGAGGAGTTCGTGAAATGGATCAAGCCTATCGTTGCGCTGGATTATGATGGTGGTAATCTTCGTCTTGGTGTACCTAACAAAGGTCATGTAGAGCAGATTGAGAGTCGATTTATTAGCCTAATAAAGCCTATCGTATCTGAGTTGTATGGTGAGCAGACTCGCATCTTTTACTCTGTACCTAAAGCGGCTCAAACTGCAACTTCAACTGTTGTTGCACCTGAGAATCGCAATGTAACAGGTGGTAATAAGCAGTTTACAACCCAGACTTCGACCGCAGATATCAAGAATCCATTTGTGATTCCAGGTCTACGCAAGATCAATATCGACCCGAACCTTAATGCACACTACACCTTTGCAAACTATGTGGAGGGAGATTGTAATAAGCTATCTCGTTCGGCTGGCTTGGCGGTTGCAGCAAGCCCTGGTAATAACCCGTTTAACCCACTATATATATATGGTAACTCGGGACTAGGTAAGACCCATATTGTGCAGGCTGTAGGTCACCAGATTCGCGAGCAGCATCCACATCTTCAGGTGTTGTATGTCTCGATGAATAAGTTTCAGGCACAGTTTCAGACGGCGTATAAGAATGGTGAGATCCCAGATTTTATCCACTTTTATCAGACAATTGATGTGCTTATAATAGACGATATTCAAGAGTTGACGGGAAAGACTGGTACTCAGAATGCATTCTTTAATATCTTCAACCACCTACAACTCCTAGGTAAGCAGATCATCATGACTTCGGATAAGTCACCTGTAGAGTTGAAGGATATTGAGGAGCGACTATTGACACGCTTTAAGTGGGGATTCACCTCTCAGATTGATCTTCCTGGTTACGAGACTAAGTTGCGAATAATCAAGAGTAAATCGGAGAAGCATAATGCGCAACTGCCAGCGGATGTAGTTGAGTACTTGGCAAATAACATTATGTCGAGCGTTCGCGAAATTGAGGGTGTATTGTCTGCTATAATGGCTCATGCGAAGTTCATGGGGCGTAAGGTTACAATAACATTGGCGCGCGAAATCTTGAAGTCGTATGTTCAATTCACCCACAAGGAGATCAACATCGAGCAGATAGTGAGTGTCGTTTGCAAATACTTCGAGATCTCGATTGAGGCTCTAAACTCTGCAAAACGAACGAGAGAGTTGGCTCAGGCTCGCCAGATTGCGATGTACTTAGCGAAACAACACACAAAATCATCTCTATCGGTGATTGGCTCGACAATTGGAGGGCGTAACCACTCAACGGTATTGCACTCTTGCAAGGCGGTGACAAATATGATGGAGACTGACAAGCAGTTCAAAGAGCTTGTTGATAGATTGACAAAAGAGATATTGTTATAAAAAGATCGCTGCAAAGAAATTGTAGCGATCTTTTTCATTAAAACAGGGAGAGGGTATATGGATCAACCAAAGATCGAGCGTTTGCTGCGTCTAATGAAGATGCTAACAGCGAATACAACATATCGAGTTGATGAGTTGGCGCAACGTCTTGGGATGTCGCGCAGAACCATATATCGCTATATAGATACATTCCGAGAGGCTGGTTTTGTGATAAAACGCGAAGGGGATTTCATCCGCCTCGACAAAGAGTCTCCGCACTTCAAAGATATCTCACAGTTGGTGCACTTCACAGAGGAGGAGGCGTTGATTCTGCGTCGCACAATCGAGGGTATAGATGACAGCAATATGCTTAAGGCTAATCTAAAACGAAAACTATACTCTGTCTATGACTGTGGCACCCTCTCATCGAGCAGAGTGTCGCAACGCAACTCTTCGAATATTCACACACTACTAAATGCGATCGAGAACCACCAAAGTGTAACTCTCAAGGGGTATCAATCGGCACACGGAAGTGTCGTTAGAGATCGCCATGTTGAGCCCTTTGCATTTACTCAGGGCTATGTCCATATCTGGTGTTATGACCTTGATGATGGACAGAATAAGATCTTCAAGAGTTCGCGTATCGCCTCTGTTGAATTTATGGGTCAGGAGTGGCGTTACGAAGAGTCCCACCAAGAGGGCTTTATCGATATATTTAGGATGAATGGGCAACAACGACTACCCATAACCCTAGAGTTGGGAATACTATCCTATAACCTCCTTTTAGAGGAGTATCCGCTTGCAGAGCACGACATCCAGAAAATCTCTGAAAATAGATGGCTATTAACAACTCATGTCGCTAACTATATCGGCGTTGGACGATTTGTCATCGGATTGATTGACGATATCACGATCGTCGATAGCCCAGCCTTTATGGAGTACATAAAATCTTACGCCACAAAACTCCAATAAAATATTGGCATTTTGATAGTCCCACTTGAGATACGTTCCGATAGGAACGTCATCCTGAACTTGTTTCAGGATCTAAGCATACGACAATAGAACCTATATAATATGCTAAAGCACAACAGCTTAATCAATGATGTAGAGATCCTGAAACAAGTTCAGGATGAGGAAACTTTCAATTTCGTATCTCAAGTGGGACTAATAGAAAAAATTATCAAATAGCTATATAAAAATATTTTGGTGTGTCACAAATTGTCACAACAAAGCCTTTACTTTGCACCATAGACCAAAATAGAGAGGTCTTTTACGGAGGTATTAATTTCATAAAAGTAGTAGTGTCATGGGAACAGCTTACAGAATACAGTGCAAACACTGTGGTACACAATTTATTCATAGCGCAGAGAGTGGCTATGGTGTTCAACCTAGATGTATAGGTTGTGGCGATCAATCAAATAATATGGAGATTATCAGATGCCCTGGGTGTCAACACATACTAAGCTCATCAATAGAGGAGTTTAGTAAACAGATCATCGAAGAGACCTCTTGGGAGTAGAGGAGAAACCAAAGGTAGGTAGGGAGGAAAATTTAAAACGATTTTAAGGCGATTTTAAGAAATAATTACTATCTTTGGCATAATGAGTAGATAACGATTAAACAAGATAAAAAACAGCAGTTATAATGGCAAAAACAGAGGTAAATAACGACAAGCTCAAGGTATTGAACGCCGTAATGGAGAAGATTGAGAAGGATTTCGGCAAGGGCTCAATCATGAGAATGAACTCTTCGGAGGTGACAAATGTGCCAGTGATCTCTTCGGGATCAATCACGTTGGATGTGGCACTTGGAGTGGGTGGCTATCCTAAAGGGCGAGTAATTGAGATCTACGGACCTGAGTCATCGGGTAAGACGACACTAGCGATCCATGCAATTGCAGAGGCTCAAAAAGAGGGTGGTATCGCAGCCTTCATTGATGCGGAGCATGCGTTCGATAGCTACTACGCTCAAAAGTTGGGAGTGGATGTAGATAACCTATTGATCTCACAACCAGACCATGGAGAGCAGGCTTTGGAGATCGCAGACTCTTTGATTCGCTCTAGCGCGATTGATATTGTGGTGATCGACTCTGTTGCAGCGTTGACTCCAAAGGCGGAGCTCGAGGGTGAGATGGGCGACTCGAAGATGGGTCTTCAAGCTCGTTTGATGTCGCAGGCACTACGTAAACTTACAGCTAGTATCTCAAAGACTGGAACTGTATGTATCTTCATCAATCAGCTACGTGATAAGATTGGTGTGGTGTATGGAAACCCTGAGACAACAACAGGTGGTAACGCCCTTAAATTTTACTCAAGTGTGCGTATCGACATCCGCCGCGTATCGGTTATCAAGGATGGAGAGAATCAGATCGGAACACGCACTCGTGTAAAGATAGCGAAGAACAAGGTTGCGCCACCATTCAAACGTGCAGAGTTCGATATCATGTTTGGTGAGGGAATCTCCAAGATTGGCGAGATCATTGATCTAGGAGTTGATTATGGAGTCTTGAAAAAGGCAGGATCGTGGTACTCGTATGGCGACAAAAAGATTGGTCAAGGTCGTGACTCAGTAAAAAACATGCTTACAAACGATGCTGCGATGGCTGCCGAGATCGAGCAGAAGGTACGCGATTTAATGATGAACGGAGAGGTGCAAATATAAAAACAATAAAGTGTATGCAGGGTAGCAGTGTAGAGGATGAAAAGGTTATCGCACAAGCGTGGGAGTCCCTAAAAAGGTCATGCGACAAGATTTGTCATACGGATGAGGATTGGGGCATGATACGCAGGGCATTCTTTCTAGCAAAAGAGGCTCATAGCGGCATCAAACGTCGCTCGGGCGAACCATATCTTCTACACCCTATTGCTGTGGCTCAGATCGTCGTCGACGAGATCGGACTTGGAGTGAAGGCGGTTGTCGCCTCGCTACTCCATGATGTGGTGGAGGACTCCGACTATACGGTCGATGATATAGCAAGAATTTTCGGTGAGAAGATCGCCAACATGGTTGATGGACTCACCAAAATGTCGGGAGTCTTTAATGCCGACGTTTCGGAGCAGGCGGAGTATTTTCGCAAGGTGCTGCTCACTCTCTCAGATGATGTTCGTGTGATACTAATCAAGATTGCGGATCGACTCCACAATATGCGAACATTGGGCTCGATGCCCCATAGCAAACAGATCAAGATAACATCCGAGACAATCTACCTCTTCGCACCTCTAGCATACCGCTTGGGGCTCTTTGTTATAAAGAGCGAACTAGAGGATCTGAGCATGAAGTATCGCTACCCGAAAGAGTACGAACAGATCGTCACAAAATTGGCGGCATCCGCTGCATCGAGAGAGGAGTATATCGAGAGGTTTAACGCTCCAATTCGCGATATGTTGGATCGCTACGGAATCAAGTATGAGATTGCGGGTCGAGTGAAGAGCGTCTACTCAATATGGAGCAAGATGCAGCGCAAGCAGATCCCATTTGAGGAGATATATGACCTCTTTGCAATTCGAATAGTATTCCAATCTCTACCGTTCCCACCAGAGAAGACTCAGTGCTGGCAGATCTATGGCTCAATAACCGACATTTACAAGCCAAATACGGATCGTTTGAGGGATTGGGTGTCAATCCCTAAGGAGAATGGTTACGAAGCGTTACACGCCACCGTAATGGGCCCTAATGGGGTATGGGTCGAAGTGCAGCTCCGTACTCAACGAATGGATGAGATTGCGGAGCGAGGATATGCAGCTCATTGGAAGTACAAACAGTCGATGACACTAAGCGAAGATGATGAGTTTGATAAGTGGTTAAAGAGAATTAGAGACGCTTTGAGCTCTCCGAGCGATAGTGCAATCGACTTCTTGGATAACTTTAAGTTGGCTCTCTATACATCCGAGATCGTGGTCTTTACACCCAAAGGTGAGTCGCGCCAACTTCCTCAAGGAGCTACGGTATTAGACTTCGCATATGACATCCACTCCAAGATCGGCAACCATGCCATCGGCGCAAAGATCAACCATCGAGTTCAGCCACTCACAACACAGATCTATAGTGGAGATCAGATCGAGATAATTACAGCCGACAGTGGTCGCCCTTGTCCCGAGTGGTTGGATGTGGTGATTACCCCCAAAGCGATACAATCGATCAAGAGCTTTTTAAAGGCGGATCAGGAGAATAATATTGAGCGAGGCAAGGCTATCTTCGAAGAGGAGATGGAGAGGCTACAGATCAAGATTACGGGGCGTATTATGCGCAAAGTTTTGCCTGCCTACAACTCCTCGAACAAGGATGAATTTTATAGCAACATTGGAGCTGGGATAATAACACTAAATGGACTCGAAAGTGTGCTGAAATCTAGCTCGCTTCAAAAGACCTTTAAGTTCTGGCGACTCTTCATAAATCGAGACAAACATAACGAAGAGAGAGAGGCGAAATTATCAGACGAAAAGTTCGTAATAGCGGAGTGTTGTCAACCTATCCCAGGGGACTCCGTTGTGGGCTTCCGTAACTATGCTGACAATACGATAATCGTACACAAGTCGAGCTGTGGTGAGCTACATCGTCTTGCTGCGCAGTTCAGCAAACATATTGTGCAAGATGAGATCAGTTGGACGCACAGCAAGGGCGTATCGTATTTGTGCACAATATCGCTGCGAGGAGTCGATAGGATAGGGTTATTGATGGATCTCACAAAGGTCATAACATGCGATTTTAACATCAATATTCGCGAAATAAACATACACAACCACAATGGCATTGTAGAGGGAAATTTAAGCCTCTACGTCAAAGATTCTCAGTCGTTGATGAATATGTTAGAAAAAGTGACTAAAATCAAGGGTATTGAGAGCGTTCGACGTATTGAATAAGGTGTAATATACGCAAAAGCAAAAATCATAAATAATTTAACTTATATGTCAACAATTTTTTCACGTATCATTTCAGGGGAGATTCCTTGCTACAAGGTGGCAGAGGATGAGAACTATTTTGCCTTTTTGGATATCAATCCACTAAAAAAAGGGCACACTTTAATCATTCCGAAGGTCGAAGTTGATTACATTTTCGATCTTGAGGATGATATCCTTTCGGGGATGATTTTATTCGCAAAAAAGGTGGCGAAGCAAATAGAAGAGAGTGTAGAGTGCAAAAGAGTCGCTATTGTAGTTTTGGGGCTCGAAGTTCCGCATGCTCATATCCATTTGATCCCCATTTCTGAGGAGGGTGATATCGATTTCAAGCGCAAAAGAGAGCTATTTACTCCAGATGAGTTTTTACAGATAGCAGCGAGTATCATGAAATAGAGCATATTTTAGCAAATAGCTAACACCTTAACAGGTAGGTTAATAGTAGCTTTTACATAAACTATTAACTTACCTGTTTTTTTTCTTTTTAACCCTCTGAGAATCGAATATTTTTTTCTTTTTCGTCCCATTATTCTCGAAATGCGATTTTATTGAATTTTGAAATGCGTTACAAATGTGTAATTACATTTGTAACAAACAAACTATGACGATTGAGTTGGTTTGTTAACATTTGTAATCAACACATTTGTAAATTGTAATATAATTTTTACAATTTATCATTTACAAAAGTAGGGTAGTAAACATCCTGCTTTATATCGAATATTCAATGGTTAAACAGCTTACAACACCAAACCTACTACCGTTGATTATCAGCTAGTTACAAAGATTATATAAAGTTGATTCTATGTATATTACCGTGGAATCACCAATAATCAACATATTGAGTAATATTACATATTATTTATACATGTAACTAACTTATATATAGTTGATTAAGTGCATTATATAACGCTGATATTCATATATAGATAGTTACCTACCCTACCCTACCCTATCAAATTACAGTTGTAACGCTAATCTGGTAAAATTTAATCATTACAAATTACACGAAATTTTGCTTTACAAAAGAAAAATGTTTACCTTTGTGAAAATTAGCGATTATGAAGGAGAAAATTACACATTTGATGAAGAGCGAAGGGTTAACCACCACCCGACTTGCCGAGATTTTGGAGATCCAACCATCGGCAGTTTCACATCTGGTCTCTGGTCGCAACAAACCTGGATATGACCTTTTGCAAAAGATATTAAGACGATTCCCTAGAATAAATCCAGATTGGTTGCTCTTGGACTCAGGCGAGCCTTATCGTAAAGATGATGACACTATCGAGGACAATAGGGTGAAAGAGGCTCTATCTATGCACCTTGAAGGCGATAAAACCCCGTTTAACATATCTGAGGGCACGATTTCGAGCTCTCCTAGACCAGAACAGGGCGAAGGGGCACAACCTCTATTCAAGGTATTCCCGCCAATGGGCAACGGATCTAAGAATCCAATTTTTGTAGTTTTATTCTACGAGGATGGATCTTGCGAGAGTTTCTCTATGCGCAAGTAAATATATTACATATTATTAGTGTCCGATAAAAATCCAATAAACCTTTGTAATATGCTGTAATACAACAAATTATATATATTTACAAAATCAGAGACTTACTTTTACCAATAGTCCCACTTGAGATACGAAATTGAAAATTTCGTCATCCTGAACTTGTTTCAGGATCTTAGCAAATGACAATGTAATCACTGTAATGTGTTAATAAACAATAGTTTAATCAATTATGTATGGATCCTGAAACAAGTTCAGGATGACGAAATTTTCAATTTCGTATCTCACGTATGACTGCTAGAAAAGTTTTATCAGACACTAATAATTACATATTAGGATACCTTATTCATTAACGCTCTCTGAGTGCAATATTTTAAACTATTCGGGGGGTATAACGAAATATCCGACTACAGAGCTCTCTGCAATCGGATATTCTTGGTGTAAAAATCAACTAAATAACTTGTAATAAACGAGTTACAGTCGATTTTTGGGTATGTTTTTCGTAGGGTAGTATTAGACTATTCTAGCTCAAGATGCATACGATATCGCCAATAGTGACGAAAATTTGCTGGAACGTTGATTCTTTCGCCATCCACATCCGCATTACGCAGCTCCTCGTCCACCGCCATCCAATCCTGCCACGGTAGTATCGTAAGCATAGCAGGTGAGTTTAAATGTCTATCTATAATAGCCTCTGCAACCTGAGCACTACACTCAATTGGGGCTACTCCATCCATCCCCAACGCCTCATTATAGTAGCGTTGAATAGGGTCTGAAACCTCATCTCGACCCTCTCTCCACCACCCTCGAATGGTCGACATATCGTGTGTAGAACAGGTGCAAACCGAGAGGTATGGATAGTGTGCAGGGTTGTCAAAAATGAGCCCTAAACCCTTTGGCATTCGCTCGATTTCGAGGGATAAAATCTGCTCTTTTTTCATCACATCAGGCACACAATTTGGGATCATTCCAAGGTCTTCACCACACACTAACATGTCGGTAGAAGAGATCAAAATTGGTAGTTTTTGCATCGCGCTATCACGCCAAAAATCGTTATGACGATGGTAATAAAAGTCGTCATGAAGCCTATCAAATGCCTCTCGTTCCCACCTCGGAAGAGCCTTATAAACGTTAGACCAAGAGCCCATAATTCGCGGATGATAATACCCTACTTTCTTCGAATCTTCGACAAATAAAACCTCATTATGTAGCAGCATTAATTTCTCTCTAAGCTCTGAATTTTTCACCCTATCGGCGACTTTTCGTTGGGTGTCATAGTCGCTTTTAAAGCGATAATTAACCTCGTCAATCGGCTCAAAAAACTCCACTTTATCGATATTTTCGAAGGTGTTATTTAAGATCTCTTCGGTGATATAAGGTCTTGTGTGACCTATATTAAATGGGAATCCGCTAGCCTCAATCTCCGCCAAAGAGTATGCAATGGCTGGATTAAATTGCCCAGTAAGTCCATGAATCGACTCCATCGGAATCTCCCAAATCCTAAAAAATCCGAGGATGTGGTCGATACGATATGCGTCAAAATACTCCGCCATCTTCTCAAATCTAGACCTCCACCACCTGTAATTATCCTCTGCCATGCGCTCCCAATTGTAGGTCGGGAAGCCCCAATTTTGACCCAAATCTGAGAATGGATCGGGTGGTGCTCCAGCCTGTCGACCCATATTAAATAGCTCTGGATAGATCCAAGCATCGACACTTGTTCTGCTTATTCCAATCGGAATATCCCCCTTCAAAGCGATACCTCGAGAGCGTGCATATTGCGACGCATCGAGCAGTTGAAGGTGCAGATGATACTGCACAAAGTAGTAAAATTCGATCTCCGTTTTTGCGCTCTTCTTATATTTTACGATCAATTTTGGATCGTAAATTGCGTCGTCACCCCACTTCGAAAAATCTGGAGTTTCATATATATCCCTCAAATGAGAGAAGAGTGCATAGGGCTCCAACCACCAACTATTGGCTGCAAAAAACTCTCTGTAACTCCTCTTAAGTCTCACCGATTTCATGCTATTTTTGTAGATCTCTCGAAGATGTTTCATCTTGAATCTGCTCACCGATGTGTAGTCAATCTTCTCGAGAGCATTAAGCTCCGCTGCCTCCTTTTCGAAGCTCTCATCATCAATTTTTCCGACACTTCTCAGTGCCAAATATTGGGGATGTAGAGCTATTGTTGAGTTGGCATTATAGGGGTATGAGTCCTCCCATGTGCCACCCATTGTGGTGTCATTAATTGGCAAGATTTGGATCACACTCATCCCTCTATCGGCTGCCCAATCTACCATCTTTTTAAGATCCTCGAAGTCTCCAACGCCGACGCTACTCTTGCTTCTTAAAGAGAAGATTGGAATTGCAACTCCTGTGCCTCGCCATGGTCTGGTGTCAAAGCTCGGAGTCTGAGTTGAGATTATTGTTCTGGTTACCTCCGCGCAATTATTGATATGGTCATTGGGCACAAGCATACGATTTTCACCCTGCTCCCACGATACAACATCGCAACTCTCGGTGTCAAGTAGAACAAATTTATACTCGGTATGACTCTTGATATTATCTATCTTGACCCTCCACATTGGATATTCGCCATCCGCCATTACAAGAGCATCCGATGGATTCCAGTGACCGAACTCTTTTGTCACGCCAACTACAGCCAAACTCTGGTGTGGCTCAACTGTCGCACAGTAACACTCCAAAATTGTTGTATTCGGTGCGACCTCAACATTTTTAGGGTTACGTCTTCTAAATACAGACTTTGTAAATAGGGCTGAGTTTAGAGGTCTGGAGGTAGGTTTAAGTGTCCAAATATCAACTTTGGAGAGAAGAGCTACGCCGTCTTCCAACTCTATAGTGTGAGGTGTACCCTCCTCTTCGCGCACAATATCGTGCCCCGATCGCACTACATATTTATATGTGTAGACTCCGCTAACTAGCTCTATATTTGTGCGCCACACCTCACCATCCGATGATGACATTGGTGCTACGATATCTCCATCAATCCACAACTGTTGTTGCGACTCTGTTTGATATCTAATCTCAAAAATGACCTCCATAAAAAGATATTTTAATTTAGAATCCGTTAAAAATTTTCTAGCAGTCCCATCTGAGATACGAAATTGAAAATTTCGTCATCCTGAACTTGTTTCAGGATCTCTGCATCATCAATAAATATTTATCAACCAATATATTAGTTATAGTATCTTCATTTGTCGAGATCCTGAAACAAGTTTATTAGTGTCCGATAAAAGTTTACAATTTGTATTGGCACCTCGTTTCGACTCTGAAAGAGTCGTCATCCTGAACTTGTTCAGGATCCCTAACTGTCATATTTTCAGATCATTTGCAGAGATCCTGAAACAAGTTCAGGATGACGAAATTTTCAATTTCGTATCTCAGATGGGACTGCTAGAAAAGTTTTATCAGATTCTAATAGTTCTAAACCCTTAGAATCTATTTAAGCAGGCCCTAACACTCCCCTACTAAATCCGCCGCTCCACTCTCATCAACACCTACTATTCGCACCTTCACGATCTTATTTATTAACTCCTTATCGTACTTAACTTTTACACGACGATACTCCCCTGTGTATCCAAATATCATCCCACCTTTCACTGTACTCTCGAACAAAACATATTGGTCTTGCCACACAGCTCTCTTACAAAAATCAGCATGCAGTCGACTGCTCAACGCCTCCAATTTAGCGGCTCTTTCAGCAGCAACACTAGGCGAAACTTTACCATCAAAATCTACCGCTGGAGTCCCTCGACGCTCCGAGAATGGGAATATATGGAGAAAAGACGGAGCTAAGTGCTCCAAAAAATCATATGTCTCCTGAAAATGCTCATCGCTCTCACCTGGGAAACCGACAATAACATCAATTCCAATAAATGCATCGGGCATCAATCGTCTCACGGCAGCTATACGATCGGCAAACTTAGCCGTTGTATATCGTCTTCGCATAAGCCCCAAAATCCGATCCGATCCACTTTGAAGCGGTATATGAAAATGATGTTGGAATTTTGGTGACTCCGCACAAAACTCTATAATCTCATCGGTCAACAGATTGGGCTCGATTGATGATATACGATATCGATCGATACCATCAACACCATTCAATGCACGAAGTAGATCTATGAAACTTTCGCCTGTTGTGCGACCAAAATCACCCGTATTTATCCCCGTTATAACTATCTCACGCTGCCCTGCCGCCGCTATCTCCTGCGCCTGTTGCACAAGATCAACTATCGGAGCATTGCGACTTGCGCCACGCGCATAGTGTATTGTGCAGTATGAACACTTATAATCGCACCCATCTTGCACCTTCAAAAAGGCTCTCGTTCGATCACCTGTCGAGAATGCCGAGAAGAACGAAGTCAACTCATCTGTCGTACAACTTGTTACATATTGCGAGTCATCTTTTCCCTTGGCACTCAAAGCTACAACAGCCTTGAACAGTTCTCCTTTATCATTGTTACTCAGCACGATATCTACCCCATCGATCTTTGCTATCTCGTTGGGTTTAAGCTGTGCATAGCACCCTGTAACAGCTATTATAGCGTTAGGATTTCGCCTATACAATTTTCGTATTAGATTACGGCACTTCTTATCCGAATGCTCCGTAACCGAACAGCTATTTATAACACATATATCTGACTCCACTGTTGGGTCAACCCTCGCAAAACCACCCTGCTCGAAGTGACGGGCTAAAGTCGAAGTTTCTGAGAAATTGAGTTTGCAACCCAAGGTATGAAATGATACTCGTCGAGACATTAATAATATTTTTAGAGTCTATTTGCAATTTTCTAATCCTACAAATTTACAAATAAAACTTCACCTACCCAAAACATTTAGCAGAAATTTCGGTCAATTATTAATCCAAAATTAAAATTAGAAAGAAATTAAAACTCCCCTATAGTCACCTTACAGCGGTATCAATATAATATTTGTCACCTCTTTTACGCTTACTTATTATAAAAGTTATATCTTTGCGGTCGAAATAACTTTTTAGCGTACAATATATATAACAAAATAATGAAGAGTATACATCGTCTTGTCCTCAAGTCCTACCTCGGTCCGATGATCCTCACCTTTTTCATCGTCATGTTTGTCTTGATGATGAATTTCGTCTGGCGATATATCGATGAGTT
Organism: Rikenellaceae bacterium; assembly: GCA_047174275.1. Taxonomy (GTDB): domain Bacteria; phylum Bacteroidota; class Bacteroidia; order Bacteroidales; family Rikenellaceae; genus Alistipes. The sequence goes on from JBCQUC010000003.1 coordinate 23,913, forward strand.
GGTCGGTAAAGGTCTCGATGCTTGGATCATCATAGAGCTTATGAGCTATGCGATGGTAAATATGATACCGCTCGGATTGCCTCTTTCGATGCTCTTTGCGGCTATTATGACCATGGGTAATTTGGGCGAAAATTACGAACTACTAGCGATGAAGTCGGCTGGAATGTCGCTTATGCGGATTATCGAACCTCTTATCTACGTTGTCTTTGTTGTCTCGATCGGTAGCTTCTTTATTGTCAACGATCTCGTTCCATATGCCAACAAACAGATGTATAGCATAATCTACGATATCCGCAGACAGAAGCAGGTTATCGAGTTTAAAGATGGGCTATTCTTCAACGGTATCGAGAATATGAGTATTCGAGTTGGAGAGCAAGATCCAAAGACAAAGCTACTTCGAAACATCTTGATTTACGACAATCGCAAAACAAATGGCGATATGACAACTACAGTGGCTGATTCGGGCTATATTCGCCTCTCGGATGACAAAGAGATGCTGCTTGTCACTCTATTCAACGGACACACATACGACCAAACCCGATCAGCCAATTGGTATAACAAAAGTGAGCTTGGTCACAACACATTCGACAAACAGTACGGAGCACTTCCAATGGAGGGATTCTCGATGGGAGAGCGCACAGATGCAAACTCGTTTAGAGGTAGTCAGACATTGACAATATCGGAGCTACAGGGAGACATTGACTCTTTGGGATTGCTTGTAAATCAATCCATGGTACAATCATACGAACCCCTCCTAAAACAGCAGATCTTTGCCGAAGATCACTCCGTACTGCTGCTACCCGACTCACTAAAGGTCGACAAGACAGGGATGAAGGGTGTGTTTGTTTTGGACTCTATCGATAAGCTAGACCTAAGAGCAAAACAGAAGGTTTGGAGCAGTGCACGCCGCCAAGCAAAGAACTCTCGAAATATGTTCTCATACGATGAAGAGAATACAAAGGCTGGTCTTAAGAGGTTGTATTTGAGCAAAGTAGAGTGGCATAGAAAACTCTCTACGCCGATCTCAATCATCATATTTTTCTTGATTGGAGCACCTCTGGGAGCTATCATCAGAAAGGGAGGATTGGGTATGCCAATTGTAGTATCGGTGATCTTCTTTGTGATATATTATATTATATCGCTTACGGGAGAGAAGATGGCAAAGGAGGGTACTTGGGATGCAATAGCAGGTATGTGGATATCGGCATATGTTTTAACACCTATAGCGATATACCTCACCTACAAAGCAAATAATGACTCGGCAATATTCGACAGAGATCTATACGTTGGAGTTGCAAAGAGAGTATATAATTTAGTTATACCAAAGAGATTTAAAAAGGAGCAAAAGAGATAATATGAACGAAAAATTTAGAATGAATACAATCGAAGAGGCTATTGAGGATTTCCGCGCAGGCAAGATGATTATTGTTGTCGATGACGAAGATCGAGAGAATGAGGGTGACTTTATAATGGCAGCCGAAAAGATAACAGAGGCAGATGTAAACTTTATGCTTACGAATGGTCGCGGGCTTTTGTGCGCACCACTTAGCGAGCAGCGTTGCGCAGAGTTAGAGCTAGGGATGATGGAGCAGGTCAACACCTCGCTTCTTGGAACACCATTTACAGTCACTGTAGATTATCTACATGATGGATGCACAACGGGTGTCTCGATCCATGACCGTGCCGCTACACTTCGTGCACTTGCTAATCCATCAACAAAGCCTACAGACCTTGGTAGGCCAGGTCACATCAACCCACTTCGTGCTCGCGAAAAGGGTGTACTTCGTCGCCCTGGACACACCGAAGCTGCTGTGGATTTGGCTCGTTTGGCAGGTCTTGAACCAGCTGGTGTATTGATCGAGATTATGAACGAAGATGGAACTATGGCGCGTATGCCAGACCTCGAAAAGGTTGCCAAAAAGTTCGATATGAAGTTAATCTCGATTGCTGATCTTATTGCATATCGCTTAAAGCAGGAGTCGATCGTTGAGCATGGTGACACAGTTAGTATGCCGACAATAGATGGTGATTTCGAGATCACAATATTCCGCCAAAAATCCAATGGATTGGAGCATATGGCTATCACAAAGGGGCATTGGGAGAAGGATGAGCCAGTACTTGTTCGTGTGCACTCATCATGTGCTACGGGAGATATTCTTCGCTCACGTCGTTGCGATTGCGGATCTCAACTCCACACAGCACTTCAAATGGTTGAAAAAGAGGGCAAAGGAGCTGTGATATACTTGATGCAAGAGGGTCGAGGGATTGGTCTCTTCAACAAGATCAAAGCCTACAAACTTCAAGATGAGGGGATGGATACGGTAGATGCAAATATCGAGTTAGGATTCCAACCCGACGAGCGTGATTATGGCGTTGGAGCGAGTATACTCCACGATTTGGGGATCACAAAGATGCGACTTATGACCAACAACCCAACAAAACGTATCGGGCTCGAAGGTTATGGACTCCACATCGAGGAGATCGTACCTATAATAATAGCACCAAATGAGCACGATCTTCGCTACCTAAAGACAAAAGAGGATCGTATGGGACACATATTAGGATTAAATAGTTGCTGCAACTGTGATAAGTAGAGAGGTTAGAATCGTATTTATGGGTACACCCGAATTTGCTGTGCCATCGCTTCGTGCACTATGTGAATCGGGTTACAATGTTGTTGGTGTTGTCACTACCCCTGATCGTGCCGCTGGGCGTGGTCAGAGGCTCTATGAGTGTGATGTGAAACGTGAGGCTATGAGGTTGGGACTGCCAATCTTACAGCCCGAAAAGTTGCGTGACGAGGAGTTCGTTAATGCGTATCGGGCTTTGAATGCCGACCTTGCTATTGTCATCGCATTTAGGATGTTGCCTCAGGTGATCTGGGCTATGCCTAGATTGGGAACATTCAACCTACACGCTTCACTGCTGCCCGAATATCGAGGTGCTGCCCCTATCAACCATGCAATTATGAATGGCGATAAGGAGAGTGGAATCACGACATTCTTGCTCAACGAGAAGATCGACCAAGGGGCTATTATTGGTCAGCGCAGAGTTCAGATTGGAGAGGATGAAAACGTCGGTAGCCTCTATGAGCGATTGATGAATCTTGGCCCAGAGTTGGTGATCGAGACCGTTGAGAAGCTCTCGAATGGCGATGTAACACCTATCGAGCAGAAACATATCGACGAATCGACACTCCGCCCTGCCCCAAAAATCTTCAAACAAGATTGTTTGATTGATTGGAGTTGGGAGGGTCAAAGGATATTTAATTTCGTGAGAGGGCTCTCTCCATATCCAGCTGCATGGTGCAATATCACCAAAGAGGGCGGAGAGAGAACCACAGCAAAAATCTTCGAGGTTCGTTTCGAGAGCGGAACGAAGATGCAGGTTGGCGAGATATCGAGCGACAACAAGAGTTATATCGCTGTAGGGTGTGCCGATGGTACTATATTTATAGACTCTATCCAACTAGCTGGCAAAAAGCGACTTGCAACAAAGGAGCTACTATTGGGATTCAAGGGTATCGAAAGTTTTAAAATGGAGTAATTATGCGTAGATTTGGACTTATTGGGGAGCATCTACCCCACTCTTTTTCAGGCAGATACTTCGCCTCTAAGTTTGAGTGTGAGAGGATCAAAGAGTGTGAATATTCACTATACGAACTACCTAAAATCGAGAGATTGGAGCAACTTCTAGAGTCGACTCCAGACCTTGAGGGATTCAATGTAACAATCCCTTACAAGCAGCAGGTAATGAAGTATCTCACAAAGCTATCTCCCGAGGCTCAGGCTATCGGGGCGGTCAACTGTGTAAAGATAGATGGAGATGAATTAACGGGATATAATACCGATATAATAGGCTTCAAGAGTTCGCTGCTTGATCTATTAAATGGAGCGAGACCCAACCATGCGCTGATTCTCGGAACGGGAGGTGCTGCGCTTGCCGTGGAGTATATCCTTAAGGAGTTGGGGATTGAGTATAGTGTAGTATCGCGCAGAGCGACTGAAAATAGAATCTGTTATTCGGATATCGACTCAGATGTTATAGCGGCTAACCAATTGATTATCAATGCGACCCCCGTTGGGACATTTCCAGATGTCGATAATGCACCAGATATCTCATACGAATACCTCACAAAGGATCACTTTCTGTACGATTTGGTTTATAACCCACCGCTCACGAAGTTCCTTGCAAATGGGGAGGCACAAGGTGCAAAAATATGTAATGGAGAGGCAATGTTAATTGCCCAAGCAGAGGCTGCATGGGCAATTTGGAATGAGTGAAAATAATTTATTGCTGTCCGATAAAACCGCCCTAGCAGTCCCACTTGAGATACGTTCCTTTAGGAACGTCATCCTGAACTTGTTTCAGGATCTCTACAAAGAATCTGAAACACTGATAGTTAGGGATCCTGAAACAAGTTCAGGATGACGAAATTTTCAATTTCGTATCTCAAGTGGGACTAACTGAAAAGTTTTGTCGGGCTTCATTCTCAGAGATAGCCCTCTAAGCGATCTCATCTGAGGTGTCTGCATCCTCTGTGACAATACTCTCTAGTGCCCTCTTTGCGCGTACTAGATCCTCTTGGAGAATAACTATCTGAGCTGGCATGATCCCTGTTGGATAGATTGTCGACATATACTCGTTATTAATCATCGACCATATCCCCATCTCATCTAAAAGAGATTTTACAATCTCGGCTTGTGTTAATGTATCGTACTCCGTAAGTACTACCATTGCGTCAATTTTCATAGTGGTAAAATTTATAAGGTTTAAGAATCAGTTTTGGGTTCTCTAAAGTATTAAAATATATCTTTTTTCGCAAAATATATGCCATATATTTGCGATATTAATTTAAAATTTATATCTTTAGCATGTGGCGTATGCCCCTCTTTTTTTCGCCGAAAAATAAGAATCTGTTTAAGTTTTATATCGAAGTTATTTTTGAGCTATTTTGCATCTATTTTTACACATCTAATGAGGCGAATAGTGATTCTATTTAACGATTTAGAGGTGTAAAAACAGATGTGAAAGAGCCAAAAAGAACGAAAATATAAAACTTAAACAGATTCTAGTTAACTATGCTCTCTAACTTCTACCTGAAATATGGTATAAAGTTAGAGAGTTTTTATTATCTTTGTAGCTCAATATTTATAATTAAGAGTTAATGAGCCACCCATTCGTACATCTACACGTCCATACCCAATACTCGATCCTCGACGGTCAAGCATCTGTCGCACGCCTTATAGACAAAGCGATGGCAGATGATATGCCTGGTATCGCAGTGACCGACCACGGTGTTATGTACGCTGTCAAAGAGTTCATAAATACTCTGGGCAAGAAAAAGAAGGGGTTCAAAGGCGATATAGCAAAGCTAGAGAAGATAAATCTCTCGATCGAAGAGGGCACATTCGTAGCTGAGGATGGTGTAGATCCTCAAAGACTCAAAGAGCAAAACGAAGAGAAGATATACGAACTAAAACAGAAGTTGAAGTTCAAACCGATCATAGGCTGCGAGGTCTATGTGGCACGCCATGGCGCAAAGACAAAGAAGGATGGTAAGCCCGATCAGAGCGGATACCACTTAATCTTGTTGGCTAAAAACCTCAAAGGTTATCATAACCTAGTAAAGATCGTCTCACGCGCTTGGACAGATGGATATTACATGCGCCCACGTACAGATCGTCAAGATTTGGAGCAGTTCTCGGAGGGTATAATCTGCTGTTCAGCATGTTTGGGAGGCGAGGTGTCACAGAAGATCCTCAAAAACGACATAGAGGCGGCTGACGCTGCTGTTAAGTGGCACAAAAGCGTATTTGGAGATGATTACTACCTCGAATTACAGCTCCACAAAGCAACCGTTGAACGTGCAAACCACGAAGTTGGGGAGCTTCAAGAGGGTGTAAACAAGAAGATAATTGAGCTAGCGGAGGCTAACAATGTGAAGTTGATAGCTACAAACGATGTTCACTTCGTAGATGAAGAGAATGCCGAGGCGCACGATCGTCTAATATGTTTAAGTACACGCGCCGACCTCGATGATAAGAAGCGAATGCTCTACACCAAGCAGGAGTGGATGAAATCAAGGGCGGAGATGAGCAAAATATTTTCCGACCACCCTGAAGCCCTCACAAATACCATTGAGATATGCGATAAGGTGGAGCTCTACCCTATTGACAACCCTCCAATCATGCCTACATTCGAGATCCCAGAGGAGTTCGGAACGGAGGAGGAGTATCGTGCACGTATCACACACGAAGATCTATACAACGAGTTTACACAAGATGAGTGTGGAAATGTTGTACTTAGTCGTGAAGCTGGAGAGAAGAAAATCAAGAGCCTTGGAGGCTACGACAAACTATATCGTATCAAATTGGAGGCTGACTACCTAGGGAAAATCGCCTTTGAGGGGGCTCGCAAAAAATATGGTGATCCATTGAGCGACGAGGTTATGGAGCGAATGAACTTCGAGCTCTATATCATGAAGACGATGGGATTCCCTGGTTACTTCCTTATTGTACAGGACTTTATCTCGGTAGCTCGCAAAGAGCTTGGAGTCTCGGTTGGGCCAGGTCGTGGATCGGCGGCAGGATCTGCCGTTGCCTACTGTTTGGGGATTACACTAATCGACCCAATCAAATACGATCTGCTGTTTGAGCGTTTCTTGAACCCTGACCGTATATCACTTCCCGATATTGATGTCGACTTCGATGATGATGGACGCGGAAGGGTTCTAAATTGGGTGACAGAGAAGTATGGAAAGGAGAAGGTGGCGCATATCATCACCTTTGGAACGATGGCTACCAAATCATCGATCAAGGATGTTGCGCGCGTACAAAAACTACCTCTTCCAGAGTCAGATAGATTGTGTAAGTTGATCCCCGATAAGCTACCAGATATGAAGATGAATCTTCCGAATGCCATTAAAGCGATACCAGAGCTTAAGGCTGCCGAAGAGTCATCCGATCCGATACTTAGCGAGACGATCAAATACGCTAAAATGTTGGAGGGAAATGTCCGCAATGTTGGTGTTCACGCATGTGGAATCATCATCTGCCGTGACGATATAACCGACTGGGTTCCAGTAAGTACAGCCGATGACAAAGAGAGTGGTGAGAAGATGCTTGTAACGCAATTCGAAGGCTCTATTATCGAGGATACGGGGCTTATCAAGATGGACTTTTTGGGACTTAAGACCCTCTCTATCATTAAGGAGGCACAGGCAAATATCAAACAGACACGAGGCGAGGTATTCGACATCGAAGAGATCGCAATCGACGACCCTGCAACATACAAACTATATAGCGATGGGCACACCATCGGAACATTCCAGTTTGAGTCTGCTGGTATGCAGAAGTATCTGCGCGATCTACAACCTACCACCTTCGAGGATCTGATCGCAATGAATGCCCTCTATCGACCAGGTCCGATGGATTATATACCCGATTTTGTCGATCGTAAACATGGTCGCAAACCGATCGAGTATGATATTCCAGTGATGGAGAAGTACTTGAAAGATACATATGGAATCACAGTCTATCAGGAGCAAGTCATGCTTCTATCCCGACTCTTGGGTAACTTCACCCGCGGAGAGTCCGACTCACTGCGTAAAGCAATGGGTAAAAAGTTGCGTGATAAGCTAGATGAGCTGAAACCTAAGTTTATCGCTGGAGGAAAGTCGAACGGACACGATGAGGTTGTGCTAGATAAGATCTGGGGCGACTGGGAGAAGTTTGCATCCTACGCCTTCAATAAATCACACGCCACATGCTACTCATGGATCGCATACCAAACTGCATACCTCAAAGCGAACTATCCATCGGAGTATATGGCGGCTCTTTTGAGTCGAAATCTCGCCGATATTAAGACCCTCTCGTTCTATATGAATGAGTGTAACCGTATGGGCATCAAGGTTCTTGGGCCAGATATCAATGAATCTCGACATAACTTTGCAGCTACCAAAGAGGGACGCATTCGATTCGGAATGGGAGGCATCAAGGGCGTGGGCGATGCAGCAGTTGCAAGTATCGTCAGCGAACGAGACAAGAATGGCGCATATAAGAGTATGAGCGACTTTGTCGAGCGTGTGAACTTCTCGACCGTCAATCGCAAATGTTTGGAGAGTATCGCATGGGCTGGAGGGTTTGACGAGATAGCAGGATATCACCGTTCGATACTCTTTGCATCCGATCCAAATGGAGGGACAACTACCCTACTTGAGCTCCTGATACAGTATGGTCAAAGGGTTCAAGCCGAGAAGATGAATGCTCAACAGAGCCTCTTTGGAGGAGATAGCGGATTAGTAGATATTCCACCACCGACACCACCATCGGGAGTTATCCCAATGAGCACGATCGACACACTCAAAAAGGAGCGTGATGTTATAGGTCTATACCTATCGGATCACCCACTCAATGAGTTTGATGTCATCATAAAGAATATGTGCAAGACTCAGCTATCGGAGCTATCGAACCTTGAACCATTGATGAATCAAGATATCGGTGTAGCAGGTATGGTCACATCGGTGCAGAACCTTATGACCAAGACAGGCAAACCATGGGGAAAATTCACCTTGGAGGATTACAACGGGACATACGAATTTGCACTCTTTGGCAAAGATTACGAGTCATTTAGGCAATATATCTACCCCGACTACTTCCTATTTATCAAGGGAAAGGTTCAAATGCACCCATTCCGCCCCGATAATATTGAGCTCAAGATCACATCTATGACTCAACTAAACGAGGTGCGTGACACAATAAAAGAGATGACACTCCACCTGCCAGCAGAGCAGATCACAAACGAATTGATCGAGAGTCTGACAGCGAAGGTCAAGGAGTCGAGCGGAGTGACACAGTTGCGGATAAAGGTATATGACACAAATACGGATAGCACCCTTTCACTCATGTCAAAGAGTCACAAAGTGGCACTATGCAAGGAGTTGGTAGGATTTTTGGAGAATAACTTTATACGATATACAATTTCATAAAAAAACAACATTAAAAATATAAATTTATGGCATTAGAGATCACAAAAGAGAATTATGAGGAGATTATGACCTCAGGACAACCAGTAGTTATTGATTTTTGGGCAGAGTGGTGCGGGCCATGTCGCACTATTGCACCGATTGTAGAGGAGCTAGCAAGCGAGTATGAGGGTCGTATAATCGTTGCGAAGTGTGATGTAGAGGAGCATGATGATATAGTGGCTCAATATGGCGTTCGCAACATCCCAACAATCGTGATGATAAAGGGAGGCGAAATGGTTGACAAACAGGTCGGTGCAGCTACAAAATCGGCACTCAAGGCTAAGTTAGAGGCTTTGTTGTAGTTTGGGGCTAGAGATTTCATTCTCAGCAACTTGCGAAATGATGATTTGTTTTCAAGTTATTGCGAGTAGTATTTTCGATATATTTAGATTAGCATAATGCTCAAAAAGTTTGTTAATATAAAAAAAATATCTATCTTTGCACAGATTTAAAGACAAATTTTAAGTTGTTGCTCGGATGGTGGAATAGGTAGACACGCCGGACTTAAAATCCTGTGGGCAGCAACGCCCGTGCGGGTTCGATTCCCGCTCCGAGTACTTTTCAAAATGCTAAATATCTTATTGTGAGGTGTTTAGCTTTTTTACTTTTCTGGCTTTGCCGATAAAATGCCGATAATTATTTTCTTGGCTGAACAGGAGGTTATTTGAAGTAGCATATTTTTTGCGCATTTCAATTATTCAAAACGCTAAATAGCCGAGGTATGGTCAAGAGTCCCAAGAAACGAACAAATCTAAACATTGCACATACTCGCAAGGTGGCTGGCTTCGTGGTCGCTTGCGTGAGTGAGTTTGCTCGTACTTATAATCTCACTATCAAGGAAGCAAGCAATTACCTAAAACGATATAAGGGATTGGAGTTCTTGACCCTGCACTATGAGGCGCAACACCTACTCTCGATTGAGGATAGCGTGCAAGACTTAGCGCAGGTGTGTCACAATAACGGCGGAGGGCTTAGATAATGATACTATTCCACGGATCAAATACCCCTATCGAAACGATTGATTTTGAGCGTTGCCGACCTTATAAGGACTTTGGCAAGGGGTTCTACTTGACCGAGATTGAGGAGCAGGCTGTGCAGATGGCTCGCAGGACTTCGACAATCTTCGGCGGGGATGCTGTCGTAACTCGCTTTGCCTTTGATGAGGGTGGTACTATGGCTGACACGTCGCTTAAAATCAAGCGTTTTGACGAGCCTAACAAAGAGTGGGCGTTGTTCATTATGGAGAACCGCAACCGCCAATCTCAGCACCCTACGCACTCCTACGACATCGTTATAGGACCCGTTGCAGACGACACGATAGCGACCCTATTCCGCAACTTTGACGATGGCATCATCGACCTAGATATGTTAGTCTGTGGTCTGAAATACAAGAAAATATCGTCGCAATACTTGTTCCATACCCCTGCATCACTCAAATACCTCACACGACTATGAATGGCAAATTCAGATATTTGGTAGAGGGAATCACTAAGGACATCGCCATCTACATTATGCAAGATGACGAGACGATCGACCTACCAACGGCACTCAATATGTTCCACAACTCGGAGACATTCAATAAGTTAATACTTGAGGAGTCGGGGTTGTACATCGAGAGTTCTGCTTATATTTATGAGTTGTATCTTTCGGAGGTGCAGCGAGGGCGGTTGTAGAGTGCGACATACTTATTTTTAATAATTGTTTTATAAAAGTAAAATTTAGTCGATAATCCCCATTTGACGCATAAGGAATGAGGCGTTGAGTTTACTGCTGATGCCGTTTTTCAGTTTGTAGTCAAACGATAGTCGCTCGCCATCGATTTCTACCTCGAAGCAGTAGTTTGAGACTATATCGGGGAACTCCTCCTCCATTTTACCGATCACTAAATCGTGCGTTGCGATGATCGCTACACCTTGCTGATCTATGATCTTGCGTAACAGACCGATCGAGCCTTGTTGCTTGTCGCGTGTGTTCGTTCCACGTAGTATCTCGTCAAGAATTATCATTGATTGAGGTTGCGACTTTGTGCCCTCCAAAATCTCGCTCAGACGCAGCAACTCGGCATAGAAATATGACTCTCGATTCATCAGTGAATCTTGAATTTTGATGCTCGAAAATAGTTTTATCGGAGTAAATGCGAAGCTCTCACCACAGATCGGAGCACCATTCATTCCAAGGATCAGGTTCACTGCTAAGGTTCGCAAAAACGTACTCTTTCCAGCCATATTTGCACCTGTGATTATGACTATCGAGGATCTGCCCACAATCTCAATCGAGTTGTTCACACGCACCTCAGGCGACAACAACGGATGCCCCATACCACGAGCCGAAATCTGGAATTCACCCTCCAAAATATCGGCATACGTAGTACTCCCAAGGGTGTTGTAACCATAGACTCCAAGACCAATCAAAGAGTCGATTTGAGTCACAGTATCAAACCAATCTTCAATAATATCTCGATGTTCGTGTCGCCACTTTAATAACGACATAAATGTATGATAATCAAATAGTAAAAAGCCATTTAGCACAACCGAGATATAGACATTAAAGCGATAATCGAACCTATCTAATATGTTTTTTAGCTCCTTAATTGACCTACTTGCGGAGAGCTTTTCGGTAGCTAATTTTCGCTTTTCAGAACTTAGTGAATTGGAGGTAAAAGATTCCATCTCGATAAGCGAAATGAGCTTACTATATCGCTCCAAAATCTCGGCACTTCGACCTAGTAGCGAGTGGGCTTGATTGAGTTTCTTGGTGTTGAAATAGACTGCAATAAGTGATCCGAAAAAGGTGAGTGACAACAATCCAAACGACACATATCCCAAGATGGATAATAATAAAACAAGGAACGTTGCAGCAGGCAAAACAAAGCGTATAATATTTATAAACAGCTCCTTAGAATCCTCAGCTTTTAGCCATCTAAGCAAATTTTCAACCTCTGTTCCACTCTCCTTAATCTCGCATCCGACCGCTGCAAAATCCTCTATGAAATTCATCTTAGACGATAGCTCTTTGATAGCCTCCATTCGTGAAATTATCCTCTCTCGATCCAATTCGCAAGCGACCAATGATGCAGCAAAGCGACTACGACCACGAAGCGTAACTGAACGATTAAGATATTGATAGAGCGACCCACTGCCAAAGATGTCAAAATCACCACTCAAATGGGGATTGAGGGTTGTAAACTGTGCTCCATCCTCACGAAAAACGAAGTCATGGCGGAGTGTTTTTAGCTCATTCTCATTGAACTCTATTCTATTTTCGAGGTCTTGTCTCCTCTTAATCATTCTAAGGTCATATATTGCAACGGTTACGAATAGTGACAAAAACAGAATTGCTACAACTACATACAACGCCGTATAACTCCCTGAAAACGAGAGTGTAAAAGTTGAGATGAACGCCAAAAATGAGATCAGCCGAACTATATACAACCGAGAGGTTATACTTTTCACTCGACTCAATTCGCCGCTTAGCTCCGAAACTCTTGATATATAGTGATCCATTGGATGTAATGTCATAGTTGTTTATATTTAGTTATTATTATTAATAAATGTTGGTGGTCTCTTTATCTTCATATAGTCATTTGCAAAGTTAGTAATAATCATCTGCGAGACCATGGAGAATCCAAATTGATCCTGGATTTCCTAACTTTACCCAAAGAATAAGCCAAGACGCAAAAAAGAGACTACTCATAACCACCAATGTGATTTAAAAGTAATCTCTTTTTTTGTAGCGGGTCCGGGACTTGAACCCGGGACCTCACGATTATGAGTCGTGCGCTCTAACCAGCTGAGCTAACCCGCCGTCCGCTATCTCTCAATTGCGATGCAAATATAGAGACAAAATATGACTTATGCAAATTTTCAAGCCTAAAAAATGCAAATTGGCACGATATAAGTCTATTGACTTTGTTATTTGCAATATTTTTCGTAGTTTCAGCTATTATAAACACCAATTATCTCCAAAATGAACTTACTCGCTAATAAAAGATCTATCCTCAAGTTTTTTGATTATGTAGTATTACTTGCTAGCTTAGTACTCATTATTGCTCTCTCTATCGAGGTTATATACACATCTCACAAAGAGTTCTCCAGTTGGTTTATTAATCTCCAGCTGGCAATTTGCACTGTATTTATTGCCGATTTCTTCATCACAATGGCTACCGAAAAGGATAAACTACGATATTTTTGTAGCCATATACTAATATTAATAATATCACTCCCCTACCTATGTATCACAAACATTCAACACCTCTCGTTCGATGTCGAGGGTATGGTATTAATCGCCTTGATGCCTATCCTACGCGCCTTTGTTGCGATATATATTCTATTGAGGTGGCTCATAAGAGGCGAAATAGCTCTTCGAGTATTGTATGCGTATGTTTTGTCGGTAGTCTCATTTACATATATATCAGCCCTGCTATTCTATGAATGTGAACTCTCATCAAACCCAGACCTCGTAAACTTCGGAGATGCTCTATGGTGGGCTTCGATGGGGCTTACGACAACAGAGCTCACCATCACACCAACAACCGTCACAGGGCGCATACTAGCCGTTGCACTCCCACTAGCTGGAATGTTGATGCTTCCCGTAGCAACAAACTACCTATTCTCTATGCGCAAACGAGATTAGAGCACTATTCAAATCCGTTTGAGTCTCTTCATGCCCGACAAAACTTTTCTATCAGTCCCACTTGAGATACGTTCCGCAAGGAACGTCATCCTGAACTTGATTCAGGATCTCCCGAATTTCGCCAAAGGCGGAATCTCGGGAACATTATCAAGATTTTGCAATGTTTTAACTCTCAATGTATTATCTTCGTGCCCGAGATTTAGTTTCACTAAATTCGGGAGATCCTGAATCAAGTTCAGGATGACGAAATTTTCAATTTCGTATCTCAGATGGGACTGATAGAAATGTTTTATCGGGTACTAATGTGCTAGAGCACTATTTCACACTCTCGATTATAGATCGACATCCATCCTCCAAGATATCAAGGACTCGATAGAATCCTTCACGCCCCTCATAATATGGATCGGGAACATAATGCACATCAGAGATATTTTGAACCAGATCTGCAAAACGCTCTATTTTGCGACGTGACTCTGGCGATGGGGCAAGACGCTCTACATCTCGAAAATTATTATCATCCATCACGATTATTCGATCGAAGAGAAGCATATCATCCTCGGTGATTTGGCGCGATTTATGGATTAGTTTATAGCCTCGTGAATATGCCGCTTCACGCATTCGGTGATCTGGTTGATCTCCAGCGTGTCCGCCATAAGTTCCAGCTGAATCTATTTCGAAGAGATGCTCTACTTTGTGCTCCTTACACATTGCTCGCAGCACCCCTTCTGCGGCAGGTGAACGACAGATATTGCCTAGACATACGAATAAAATACGTTGTGGTGTCATATGATAGATATATTATTGATTTTTGTGTAAATATAGCTATTATTGTTATTATGCTGTTAAAGTTACTTGGAATATTTGCGCCATTGGCAAAAATAGTATTACATTTGTGCATTAACGCATAATTCGATGAGTAAATACAAAATTTTAGTAGTAGATGACGAGGAGGCGATCTGTGAAATCCTCCAATTAAACCTTATTTCAGAGGGGTATGATGTAGATGTGGCATATAGTGCCGAGGAGGCTTTGCGTCGAGATCTGAATGGTTATTCACTAATTCTCCTTGATATTATGATGGGAGAGATGAGCGGATATAAGATGCTTCAGAGACTACGCGAAAATGATGCAACAAAGCATATTCCTGTGATCTTCTGTTCGGCAAAAGATACCAAAGATGACACTATAATGGGGCTAAATCTTGGTGCAGATGACTATATCTCGAAGCCGTTTTTAGCTCGCGAGGTTGTGGCTAGAGTAAAGAGTGTTTTGCGCCGTTCGGGTGGGCACTCAGAGGTCGCTTTCCAGAGCATTGTTGAGTTTGAAGATTTGAGGCTTGACCTTAATCGTAAACAATGTATGATCTCGGGGGTAGATGTTCCGATGACAAAGAAGGAGTTTGAGATCTTGGCTCTTCTGCTTCAAAATAGAAATACAATATTCTCACGTCAGGATATTTTGCGTCGTGTTTGGGACGATGAAGTTGTCGTTGTTGACCGTACCATTGATGTCTTTATCACACGCCTACGAAAGAAGATTGGTGATTTAGGAAAACACATAGTTACAAGATTGGGATATGGCTACGGATTTTATGAGTAGGATCGCCCAACAGGGTAGAATTTTCACCGTTGTTCTTGTTTTACTGTGGGTTTTAGTTATAGGTTTTGCGGGCTTTAGGTATTGGCTATTTATGGATGAGGATTTTTTGACTGCATCCCCCGAACACCTTATGCTCTTTGATGATATGTTCTTTATCGTCTCGGGCATCATTACGATTTTAATTAGTGTGGTTGGTTTTACGGTCGCTCGACTCTACAACTCGTTGGGTGAGACGATGATGAGGGTTGAACACGAACATGAAGAGGCACTAAAACATGAACAGGAGAAGATCCGAATTAAACGCCAACTCACCAACAACATAAACCATGAGTTAAAGACTCCAATATGCTCGATATTAGGTTATCTGGAGATGATATTGGGAAATGAGAAGCTAGACAAAAAGACCGTTCGAATATTTGTTGAAAAGAGCTACGATCAAGCAGAGCGACTACGTCGTTTGATGGCTGACTTAGCGACCATCACACGAATTGACGAGGCGGCATCGATGGTCGAGAGGGAGGATGTCGAGGTGAGCTCTCTGGTCTCGGATGTTATCGACGACACAATGCCACAGGCAGAAGAGAAGGGAATTGTGGTTGAGAGTCGTATCGCAAAGGAGATTCATATAAATGGCAATCAGATGTTGCTATACTCCATATTCCGTAATTTAGTCGATAATGCTGTAGCATACTCAGGTGGTCGTTTAGTCTTGATTGATCTTATTAAGGAGGATAATGATCTCTACTATTTTAGGGTTCAAGATAATGGAATTGGGGTCGAAGAGGAGCATCTACCATATCTTTTTGAACGATTCTATCGAGTCGACAAAGGGCGTTCGCGCAAGGCTGGCGGAACAGGTCTCGGGCTCTCGATCGTAAAGAATGCAGTGGTGTTCCATGGAGGTACAATCATCGCTCGGACTTCGCCGAGTCGAGGTTTGGAGTTTGAATTTTCTCTAAAAAAGATGATAAGTTAAAATTTATTAGTGTCCGATAAAACTTTCCTAGCTGTCCCACTTGAGATACGAAATTGAAAATTTCGTCATCCTAAACTTGTTTCAGGATCCCTACATCATTAATTAAACCATTGTATTTTAGCATATTATATAGGTTGCATTGTCGTTTGCTGAGATCCTGAAACAAGTTCAGGATGACGAAATTTTCAATTTCGTATCTCAAGTGGGACTATCAGTAAAAGTAAACCACTGATTTACAAACACATACAATCTGGCAAATTGCTGTGCATTACAAAGGTTTATCATATTTTTATCGGATACTAATAAAATTTATTAAGATTTATTGAGTGTGTGGTGGATAACGTCACACACTTTTTTGTACCTTTGTCGCAATATTAGATCTATTTATCAAATTTTTCGAAAAAAATGAATTTGGCATTCAACTTCCAACCCAAGTTAATCTCTGCTATGAAGGGCTACTCCAAAGAGCGATTTGTCTCTGATAGCATGGCAGGTGTTATTGTAGGTATTGTGGCATTACCTCTAGCCATAGCTTTTGGTATTGCATCGGGTGTTAGCCCCGAAATGGGTATTATCACAGCCATCATAGGTGGTTTTATGGTGGCAGCATTGGGTGGTTGCTCTGTGCAGATCGGAGGACCTACAGGGTCATTCATCGTTATTGTTTATGGTATTGTCCAGACCTTTGGACTCGAAGGGTTGGTCGTTGCAACGGTGATATCGGGTGTGTTGTTGATAATTATGGGACTTCTGAAGTTGGGATCGGTCATTAAGTTTATACCCTACCCTATTGTTGTCGGCTATACAAGCGGAACGGCGATGATAATATTCACCACACAGATAAAGGATATATTCGGATTAACAATCCAAGAGAGCTCTGCCGATTTTTTGAGCAAATGGACAAGCTATATTCTAGCGTGGGATACCGTAAACATCGGCTCTTTAATAGTCAGTTTAGCAACAGTCATTCTAATTGCCCTCACCCCAAAGGTTGTGAAAAAACTCCCAGGATCTTTAGTCGCAATTGTTGGAGTGACAGCTGTAACCTACCTATTACGTCAATATATGGGCATCGAATCGATCGAGACAATTGGTGATCGTTTTACACTTAGCTCATCTTTGCCACAGCCTAAAATGCTTGAGCTTGATATGAGCACCATCAATCTGTTGTTGCCATCGGCTGTTACCCTTGCGCTTTTGGGTGCTATCGAGTCTCTACTCTCGGCTACAATATCGGATGGTGTAACGGGCGAACAACACGACTCGAACACGGAGCTTGTGGCACAAGGTGCTGCAAATATCGTAGTTCCAATCTTTGGTGGTCTACCTGTTACGGGAGCTGTAGCACGTACAATGACCAACATCAAAAATGGTGGCGTAACACCGATATCTGGTATTATCCACTCAGCAACACTTCTACTTATATTGCTCTTTTTAGGGCCTTTGACCAAACATATCCCGATGGCTTGTTTGGCTGGAGTATTGGTTTCGGTGGCATACAATATGAGTGAGTGGAGAACCTTCAAACGCCTAATGAAGGGGGCTAAGAGCGATGTTGCAGTCTTGGTTGTTACATTCTCTTTGACTGTGCTATTCGACCTTACAGTTGCCATAATCATAGGTCTTTTGATGGCTATTGTACTCTTCCTTAAACGCATCTCTGAGATGACAGAGGTGACTGTAGCGCGTTCGAAACTCGACCTTTCACACGAGGGTGAGTTCTCGCACGATGAGGAGATATTGGATATAAAGGATGGTGTTGAGGTCTATCACATTGATGGCCCATTCTTCTTCGGTGTTGCTAGCAAATTTGACTCTGTGATGCAGCGTATTGGCGACCCTGCAAAGGTTCGTATCATTCGCATGAAGCGTGTTCCATTTATGGACTCTACAGGTGTACACAACTTGGAGTCGCTGGTAATTTCATCGCAAGATAACGGCATAAAGGTGATCTTGTCAGGAGTTACGCCATCGGTTCGTGAGACATTGAGCCGTGCCAACTTCGAAGCATTGATCGGTGAGGATGCTATCTGCGACAATATCAACGAGGCACTTACTAAGGCGAATGCCTATGTTGCTGATTAGAACTCTATAGCAAATTATCGCTCCACTATATCAACGCTCTCACCCTCAACATCCTCCGAGATATAGAGTTTGCGAGCGTCAGGAGTGCTACTCTTAAATCTAAAATCAGAGACCTTAAAGTTACGAATATGTCGAGCGTAGATCGCCTTTGCTGGAAGTGCTCCTCCAAGGCATCTATACTCTGGCCAATGGTGCTTCATCGAATTGAGGTCAAACTCTGGAATATCGACCCTCGAAGCATCCTCTTTCGTGCCACCACCAGCTGTTAGATACTCTATATTAGAGAGGGTTACATCCTCGATGCAGTTGCCAGGTATTCCAGAGAAGATAAAGGCTGAATTTTTATCGAGCTCTTCGTTGTTGACGATGATATTCGAGAAGATAAATCGCTTCATATACTTCAACTCATCGAGCACCTCTTGATCTGCATCGACACATGCTCGCTGCTTGCAGAAGGTCATAAATATCGGGCGAGGGACATTATTCATCACAAGGTTTGTAAATACCATATCGGACATACCGCCTGCCTCATTCTGTTGAATCTTGAGACCAGCATCTTCGATATCGTTAAATGTACAGTTGCTCACCGTAACATGGCTAATATCTGCCATCGAGAGCAATCCAATACGAATACCTGCCCACTTGGTCTTAAAGATGCAATTATTAACTGTAATGCGTCGACATGGTCTATCCACGCGAGATGTCTGCAAACAGATACAGTCATCGCTATTATCGAAGTAGCAGTTCGAGACCCTAACATCGGTACACCCATCAAAATCAAGACCATCACCATTCTGATTAACTCGGCTGATAATACGAACTCCATCCACCACAATATCGTCACAATAGAGCCACGCTGTGGTCCATGCCGCTGGATTTTGAAGCGTTATATCTCGCATTGTGATACGACTACACTCATTGAATCGCATCAACATCGGGCGACCTTTGCTAAAGTTGCTTCGATCTCCATTTCCATCTATTGCACCCATCCCCTCAAACGCAAAACACTCGGCTTGCTCCGCGTATATAAAACATCTATTCATGTGCGACTCACGTTTATACATTATTTTGTGTGTATCATCGGGATATGTCGTGATATCTGGCGAAGCCAATAGTGTCGTTCCACCCTCCACTCTAAGTGTCACATAGCTCTTCATATAGAGGGTTCGAGAGAGATACTCCCCACCACCATCGAGAAGGACTACTCCCCCACCCTCGGCACTACATCTGTCTATTGCCTGTTGGATAATCACGGTGTTGTCGGTTGTTCCATCATTAATACCTCCAAGCGTTGAGATATTGTGGGTTGCTGAGATTACGAAAGAGATTGCGGATAAGAGTAACAGATTGGTTAATAGGATCTTTTTTAACATGGGTATAAGGAGCTATTTAGATTTTAATGATTCAAAATACTGGTTATCAAATCTCACCGACAACCAACATAATACAATATTACAAATAATTAGAGACTTTCGCAAACGAAAATGCTTTTTACACAATATTCCATGCTTATATGTAGGATTTAAGCACCCTTGTTTATTATATTCACTATTTCATTGAAATTATATAGTATATTCAATTATATTAACTACCTTGCTCGATCTTAATATTAAAAGCACAGAATGAAAGATAACGATTATGCCCTGATTACGGGTGCAAGCATGGGACTAGGTAGATCTTTTGCTTTAGAATTAGCTACCAGAGGGTACAATTTGGTACTTGTATCACTACCCAATGAAGCCCTAAGCGAGGTTGCTCAAGAGTGTCGATCAAAGGGGGTGGAGTGCAAAATATATGAATTTGACCTAACCGATCGAGAGCAACGCATGGAGTTTATATCAGAGGTCAACGAAAAATATGAGATATCTGTACTGATAAATAATGTCGGAATAGGCGGCAGTCGAGAATTTTTATCAACAAGAGTCGAATATATCGAAACAATGCTATCTCTGAATATTGTCGTTATGACGACATTGGTTCATCAACTCCTACCTAATCTAATGCGACAAAAAAGAGGATACATACTTAATATATCGTCGATGATCTCATTGGTACCAACAGGCTACAAGACAACCTACCCATCGAGCAAAGCGTATATTCGTCACTTCTCCAAAGGACTTCGAGAGGAGCTCAAAGGCAGCAATATAAGCGTCACAACGGTTATATTAGGGCCTATGCCAACACAAACCGACATTATCCGCAGGATCGAGGCGCAAGGATTTATGGGGCGTGTAATCACACTCTCAACAGAAGAGGTGGCACGCAGAAGTATAGATACGTTATTTTCGGGGCAAGGTGAACGAATTATTGGAATCTACAACCAGCTATTAGCTCTATTGTTGACCATTATACCAATGAAGATAAAGACATCCTATATGACCAGAACAGTAAAAAACTGCGAAATAAATTGAGAGTACTAATAACAGGAGCTAATGGCATGTTGGCTACCAACTTAATCGAGAATTTACTCTCTAAAGGCTATTTTGTGAGAGGATTACTCAGAGACAAGAGTAAATATAAAGGGATAACACACCCCGATTTGGAGTTGATCGAAGGAGATTTTACGGAGCATAACACTGCCCAACTGTCGGTCGACGGATGCGACTACATAATCCACGCTGCCGCTGTAACCTCGCAGAATCTACTCTCATACGACCAATACAAGAGGGTTAATGTAGATGCAACTGTCCAGCTACTAAATATTGCTATCGAACATAATATCAAGCGATTCGTACATGTTAGCACCGCTAACACAATAGGTTATGGCACACCACTAAATCCTGGGTGTGAGACAATGCCAATTATGCCACCATATAGTGACTCGATGTATGTTAAAAGCAAATATGAGGCTGAGAATGAGGTGTTGGCTCTATCTGACAGGTTAGATGTTGTCGTTACCAATCCAACATTTATGATTGGCAAGTATGGGAGTGTAAATGGCTCTAATCGCATATTTAAGATGGCACGAAGAGTCGCAATGTGCCCAAAAGGGGGGCGTAACTTTATAGATGTTGAGGAGGCTGCCGAGGGTATAATTGGAGCAATGTTGAGAGGGCGATGCGGTGAACGTTATCTTATCTGTAGTGAGAATCTCTCTTATCGAACATTTTTCGGAGAAGCACCTAACGTGAAGTATATACTCGACACCCCTAATTGGCTCTTGTTAGCTATGGGCAAGGTTGGTGATCTGCTGCGCTATTGTGGTCTTCAAACAGATATATCGGGAGCGAATATGAAGATATTATGTCAGAATGTTGGGTATAGCAATGAGAAGGCAAAAAGAGAGTTTGACTTTGCGCCAAAACCTATATCTGTATCAAAGTATTTTTGATACTGTTTACGACAAAAAAAAAGAAACAGTTTCTTAACATTTGTTTAATCACGCAGTTTTCTATAACTTTGCGACATAACATAACCTAAAAACAGTTATATAATATGATGACAAAGACCCAATCTATCGCACTATTGCTAATGGCAAGTGCTATGCAGTGTTGCACAACAGCCCCAACTCCATACGAAGAGGCGATCCAACACATCGTAAACCTACCCGCTGCTCCAGAGGGCTACAAATGGGTGGTAAACGAAGATTTCACCGACGAATTTAATGGCACAGAGCTCAACACCGACCTTTGGCACGCCAAAAGTCCATACTGGACAAATGGTCGTCCACCTGCAACATTCAAAGCAGAGAGTGTAAGTGTCAAAGATGGCTATCTAAATATAACAAACTACACATTGGACTCTCCCGAAGGTAACGATGGCAAACCAGGTGATAAGTATCTGTATGCAGGTGGAGCTGTGGCATCCAAGAGTCAAGATGCATTCTACGGTTATTACGAGACTAGAATGAAGGCTTCGATGACCTCAATGTCATCGACATTTTGGTTGAATAACTACGGCAAGATAATTACCGAGACAACACCCGATGGTGTGGAGGCTAAGATTAGAGTTAGCCAAGAGTTAGATATTATCGAGACAATGGGAGTGATAACAACCCTTGCAAAGGGGGATAAATCTTGGAATAGAAACTGGAATAAACAGATGAACTCCAATATCCACTTTTGGCGCAGATCATCCGATATTCCAACAGAGGATATCGTTGGTAAAAGGGTCGATATAGAGTCTGAAGAGATAGAGCCTTCGGGAGAGGATTTTCATACATATGGCTGTTGGTGGATCGATGCTAACACCGTTAAATTCTACTATGATGGCAAGTATATGTTTACAATCAAGCCTAGCACAAAGTATACAGACGAGCCTATGACAACACCAATGTTCATGCACCTAGTGACCGAGACCTACGATTGGGAGTCTGGAACTACACCCGAAATGCTAGCCGACAAAGATGCCGCTACAACTCTATATGATTGGGTGAGATCTTACAAATTAGTCGAAGAGTAGAGCCCATGAAGTATATTGTAACAAGCATGCTTTTAGCGGCATGCTTAAGTAGCTGCGCGGAGGATATCTCGACTTCGGTCTCTAACGATGAGTACGACCGCCTATATATGGCAAATAAAGAGTTTGTCATATATGACTCCAATTTAGATGGTCAAATATCCATGGCAGATATAGATGGAATCAAGAATAATGGATCGAAGTATAAGTGCAAAAAACTACTAACAACCCACAAAGTCGACTCAATCTCGAAGGCTAACTTTATTGATAGCTACCAGACCCCAGAGATTACGATCAATGGTAAACGAGTTGCGAATGTTGTCTACAAAAGTGTTGGTGAGGAGCGAATAATGATGGATCTATTCCTCCCTAACAGTGAGGATCGCCCCGATGGATTGACCCCTATAGTGCTATTTTTTCACGGAGGTGGATGGCGCAGTGGCGACAAATACATCATCCAAGGGAAAGGGTATCAACCTATTGTCGATGAACTTCTAAAGCGAGGTATTGCAGTTGCATCTGTAAACTATCGCTTTATAATCAACGGTGAGCAGTTTGTGCCAACTGTAGTCAGCGATGCAAAGGATGCTGTGGCATTTATTCATCGAGATGGTGCACAGTATGGTATCGATGGCGAAAGGGTCGTTGTCTGGGGCGGATCAGCTGGTGGTCACCTCTCCTTGATGTGTGGATTTACCGATGTGGATAGCTTCCCAGGCGATAAGGCTCTTAGCAAATGGAGACAAAAACCCACGGGCGTTGTATCGTGGTACGGATCTGGCGACTTTACACTTGGAAGTTGGGAGGATGCTATAGCTCGTGGTCACGAGACATTCTACAAATGCTTCACCGACTCAAAGGAGACCGAGGAGCTACAAGCCAAAGGTTTTGAATCTGCGCCATTAACACACATAAGTAGCGATGATCCGCACACAATACTATTTGGAGGTGATGCCGATGTTATAGTGAGTATCAATGATGCAACTCAGATGTACGACAAACTGCAAGAGTGTGGCGTAAAGAGCGAACTCATTGTTGTTCACGGAGCAGGACACGGTTGGAGCGGAAAAGATTTCACCCCAAACAAAGAGCAGATCAACCGCCTAACGATCGAATCTGTCCTCAAGATCTTTAATATGTAATTATTAGTGTCCGATATTTTTCCAATCTTTGTAATCATCACAATTATAGCGACTTACAAAGGTTTTATAAAATGGGGGCTTACTTTTATTAGCAGTCCTACGTGAGATACGAAATTGAAAATTTCGTCATCCTGAACTTGTTTCAGGATCTCTACAAAGAATCTGAAACACTAATAGTTAGGGATCCTGAAACAAGTTCAGGATGACGACTCTGGTGAGTCGAAACGAGGTGCCAACATAAATCGCAAACTTTTATCGGACGCTAATAATATGTAATCACAAATAAAAAAGACTCATCGAGCACGGTTAAAACCTACTCAATGAGTCTTTTTGTTTAAGTGTGATAGATCGAATATTACATCTCGTAATTCACATCAACACCGACTGTACTGATTGTTCCTCCATCGGTTGAGAACTCCAATGAGATGATACTCCTTTGCGAAAGATCCGCAGCATCAATTTCAACATCTACAACACCAAAGAAGCCCTCGCTTGTACGACTCTTCTGATCGTACCCCTTCCAATCCGTTGGGAATGGATAGATCTTTCCGTCAACCTTCAAAATTGGATTTATCGACATATCAGATGGTCGAGCTATACCAATCTTCAACACCGCTGAGGCTATATCACCCTTATCAATATTGACCTCGAAGCTATTCACCTCATTAGCTTTGATTGGCTTTAGGTATGATGTTGCATAGAATCGCTTCGAACAACGCTCATCATTCACCTTGATACTCTTCGCATACTCTAGAGTTACAATGGCAGTCTCCCCTTGGCGAAGCCTCAAATTCGAGAGATCAGAGATAGATATCTCTCGGTCGTTTATTGTTGCTATGTTCTCTTCGCCCTCACCATATATAGTTCGCAGATTGACACTCTTGATACTGTTTTTGCGAAGATCTGCTACAGATAGATCTATATTCTGATCCTCTTCGAGGTTGTTCAAGACAATCTGCAGGCGTTTTCCCGAAGCCAAAGCCATCGACAAGATATCGACCTCCGAACTCTTGCTATATATGTAGTCTCCATCTAGCTCTCTCCAGAACTCAAAATAACGATATAGATCGGTCTCATTCCAACCACCATTACCATCTTCGTGCAACAACACCCATGGATAAGGGTAACCGTTGCTCTTACCCCACAAAGCCTTAGTCAAGACAAATGGCAACACCTTTTCGGTATTTTTCGGACGCAACATAAACTGCACACTTTGGTGATTCAAAGCCTCGATAATACGCCAATCTCGCTCACGAGTATATGGGAAACCATTCATCCCTTTGTGAGTTAAACCGTGCTCAGAGATAAGTATTGGTTTTGGTGCTCCAAATTTGATAAATGTGTAACCCTCAACGATATCCATCAAAGCCTCCATATTACTTCCGCTACGATATGTCTCTCCACCCATCACATTACGACCATCATATATATGAAACGATAAGAAGTCGCTATCCTCTCCTGCGATGTCGATATACTGCTTCATTCGAACATCCCAATGAACAAAATCCGAATTAAAGCCCTCGAAGTATGGCCACGCTCCGCCAAATCCTCCGACCTTCATCTCTGGAAAGACGCTCTTTAGGTGGTGAGCTAGCTGTTGGTGATATCGACACATCTCTGTTATCACCAAACCACCCTTCACACCATCATAATCATTTGATTTCACAAATGGCTCATTCATCGGTTCGTAATAGGTTGGTAGATTAAGTCCATTCTCTTTGAACGTGATCCTAAAGAATCGCTCTGCAAACTTCGCCTCATCGGAGTAGTCTGCCCCCTCACCCTTCCAATGAAAAGCATATTTACCACCAGCCGAATGCTTTGGAGTGGCGTGCGACGCAAGGATCATACCCTCCATCAAATCGGGAGTAATGGGGTATTTTTGACGTTTCAAAGAGCCTAACCACCTCTGTGCAGCCTCTCGGATCTGCTCGTCGGTTGTCCCTGCCACAACATTTGAACCTGCAAATGGCGACATAGTGCTACGACCAAAGCTCACCCCAAGCTCCTCCTTCTCCTCGATTGTCATCGAGCCTGGAGACTCGTGCATTCCGAAGAATTTAGAGCGTTCGAGCGACTTTACATCATCGAAATATTGCGCACAGTTAGGGTCTACCTCAACCTTTACACCCTGAGCAAATAGCATTGAGGTTGATAACAACCCCAATAACATTAATTGTATCTTCATAATCTCTATTTACTAACCTTAGGGATAATCTTCGATGGCATCTTAAATTTCTTATCATCAGATCCGATACCAAATGTAGATCTTTTATAGCTATTCTCTTGAGCCCAATCAACCTCAACGCGTCCATCACCAAGCATGATATTGCCCAATTTATTACGCATATACTCTGCAACCTCACGATACTTTGGATCTAACGCCACATTGTTACGCTCCATAGAGTCGATACGAAGGTCATAAAGGATCGCATCTACATCCTCCAAAGATGCATCCATCGCCCAACGCATATTTCTATTTGCATCACCCTCGATAGCCTTATCCTTACCTGGAACATTCACCATGCTGATATCGCGTGTACGCATTCCGAACATAAAATCCTTTGTGCGGATCTGTCCGTGAGGCCCACAAACGGCATCAATCTCGCCAATAACATAATCACGCTTAGGTGCTTTGCCCGAGATAACATCAGCCAAGTTATAACCATCAAGATAGTCGAAGCGATCATCTTTCATGTTGTATCCACCAGCTGTAAGAAGCGTTGGCAAGAAGTCAACATACTCGATGTAATCATCCACAATCTTGCCTGCTGGGAACTTCTTCTTATTGGAAGATACTGCAATTACAGCCGTATGGTTCGAGCTCTCATACGCTGCAAATTTAGCATATGTACCCTGCTCTCCAAGGTGCCATGAGTGGTCACCACAGACAATCAAGATTAGATACTCCTTGTTATTTCGCTTACAGAACTTCTTGAAGTCACGAACCGAAGCTCCAATAAGAGAGTCTCCCATAGCACAGAATGCAAAGTAGTCGCGGATAGCCTGCTCCTTCTCTTCTGGCTCAAATCTATCGGCACGAGTCTTCGAGTACCAAGCCTGCATCTGTTTAGGCATCTTGTTGTACTCCTCCTCATCGAACTCAGGGAGGTTGTATCTCTTACCTGTAAATTTGTCACGGAACTCTTTTGATGGCAATACTGGAGTGTGAGGGAAGTGGTAACCCAAATAGAAGAATTGAGGTTGACCTCCATTCAAACCCTTCACTTTGTCTTGTGTGATAGCGTTATACTCTATTCGCCCTTGGCTATTCAACAGACCATGGAACTCGCGCTGTATTGCACCATCGGTTGTATAATCTGTCGAGCTAGAGCTCACACCTCCAACGATTGTATAGGGTAACTTCTTCGATGTTGGTGTTTGCCCCACACCTTTATCCGAAAGCAAGACATCGTAATCTTCTATATACTGCTTGTAAGCCTCAACATCCTCCGCTGGGATATCGGTTGTTTTACGGCTATAGAAGAACTTTGTAACGACCTCTCCATCTTTGCTAATGACGCTCTGCGAACCAGCCTCGTCACCGCCCCATATCACGTTACTCCAAGCATCTGCCTGACCATACTTTTGGTGATATTTTGTATCGAGGAATGTTGGATATATTGAGATTGGAGCTGTCTTGTTTGGAGCTACAAACTTCTTATATCTCACACCCAACTTACCAATTCCTGTAACGTTGTATCCAGCCTCAGTCATATACTCTGGAGTTGTGAGTGGTGTATAGTCTGGGCCATTATGGTAGTACTCAAAACCATATACACCACGATGGTGAGGATACATTCCATTATGCATCGAGGTGCGCGATGGAGCACTCGCAGGTGAGTTACAATATGCGTGGGTGAAGAGTACACCCTCCGCAGCTAGTTGATCCAGCTCTGGAGATGATACATATCCCATTCTGTTTTCAGATGTACCTCTTGTAGCTTGATTAAAACAGGCTAGGGCATCTGCTCTATGGTCATCTGTTATGATCCAGAGGATGTTGGGCTGCTCTTGTTCGGCTGGAGCGGAGTTTTTTGCAGTCAATGCGACTGCTGGAGCTGCAACACCGATCAGTGATGCTGCTCCCAAGATTAGATTTTGTCTTCTCATTTGTTTGTTGTTGTTTAGGTAATATTCTAGATTTAATACTATTGAAATTTAGGATTATTTAAAAAATTTCTAGCAGTCCCACTTGAGATACGAAATTGAAAATTTCGTCATCCTGAACTTGTTTCAGGATCTCTACAAACGACAATATTGAGATCCTGAAACAAGTTCAGGATGACGTTCCTTTCGGAACGTATCTCAGATGGGACTATCGGTAAAATAATGTTAATACTTTATCATCGTCTTAAGTTTTTCGAGATTCTCGCGGAATGGTGGCATTCCCTTGATATGATCGACCACATGATCTTGATATAGAGTTGGACAGCAAGGGTATGCCTTTTTGAGTGCTACCCACTCAGCCCACTTCGCCTCATAGATATCAATCGCCTCACGTGCCGCTCTCTTGTCAATTGGGGTTTTGTCGACCTCCAACTCCGCAAACATCAACTGGATATTCCACAACTGCTCGATGATCTCATACTTGATACGACCATATGTCGAAGAGACCCTCAAGAACTCATCATCCTCGGCATTTGGCATCTCAATCTCATCTGCCCACTTCTCGATTTTATACCATCTCTCGATATTCTCACGCTTTTCACGACGCGCTGCGCTCTGCAAACCGCGCTTTACAGCAGCCGTTAGATCTACAGCTGGCAAGAATTGATCTCTGATAGACCATACATTGATCTCAAAAAGTTGTGTATCTTGACCATAAAATACTGCGATCTCCGAAAGCAACATCATCTCGCGCAACTTCGCTGTATCCTCCTCACTAAGCCCCATCTTCTCCTTTGCATACTCATTGAAGATTGAAGCCTCGCTACGTGTTGGATTTTGGATATATGTACGAATTACATACTCATTCAGATTTACCCACATCTCATTGTCGTAGTATGGACCATACCATCCATCGCCCCATGTCCAGATCCAGAATCCCTTCACCTTCTGCTCATCATAGAGACTACGAATACCTCGACGCGATGACCAATCCATATCCTGCCATCCATCAATTACGCCCTTTCCTAGGTAGTAAGGGTGTGAATTACGCCCATAGATTCCAGCTTGATTCATCGAGATCTCGACAATCTGCTGATGACGACCCAAGCCAATTGTGGTATTGAATGGCTTATTACGCAAGAAATCTCCATTCACATGCTTAATCACGATGAATAGATTCTCATGAGGCTCAACTCCATTTGTTGCAGGGAGCATAAGCTCTGGACGAGAGTGTAGGCGTTGAGAGTCCCACGTACGGTAAAAGACCTTTTTATTACGCTTCACACAGATCTCTTCGCGGAAGATATTGAGTAGTTTAGAGTGCTCCTCTGGGGTATATACTGGCGAAGATCCCTTGTGAAAGGGTGTGTCATGAAGATATGTCTCACCAAAACGAATTGTCAGACCATCGAGATCTGGATAACGCCAAAATAGCTCATCAATCTGCGCACGGATCAACTCTTCGGTACGTGGCTTAAGGATGCTTAATCGACCTGTTTCGTCGCGCATCTCCGACTCATATTTGTCCATGATGCTCTTTGGTAAGACCAAAACATCGGTAAATGGGTAGACCTGAAGCCCTGCATCTTTAGCCTTTTTGAGCTGCACACGAACACTTGCCGCTTTACGGTCGATCCACATTCGCTCATCGCTATTCAGAGGGACAATATTATCCTGCCATCTGTCGTATGTCAAACCACACTGCATCTCGATTTTTGGGATCTGAGCACAATACCCCAGCCCTGCGATATAGTCTGGATTTGCATACCTGGTATCAAAGCGAGGCTCTCCTGGATTATTGTGAACCATATGGAAGAGCATCGGATAGCGGTCACTCGCTTTAGGTTGTTGTAACTCCGCCGATGTCGACATCGACACATTTAACAACGCCAAACACGTTGCCGTCAATTTTAACAGTTTTGTCCCTTGATTTGTCATGAATTTGTTGGTTTTGGTAATTTGTTGTAGTTATTTTTAGAGGTAGTTTACATACCCAACTACAAAGATAATTAAAATAAGTTTGAAAAGATATTTTATTTGGAATATGTAAAAAATGATGGGATATTTTTTCTCTTTTATGCGTTAAAAGAGCTAAACTTTGCTTATCTTTGCGAGTAAATACGAAAAATACAAACAATAACAAAGTAACTACCATAATACAACAACAATAATGATGAGAGACTTCAACATCATAAAGCCAGACGAAGCAATCCGCAAAGAGCTACAATCAAAGGTAGACAACCTCACAAAACCCAAAGGGTCACTAGGGGTATTAGAGGAGTTAGCGATCCAGATAGGAGTTATACAACAGAGCTTAACACCCGAACTAAAACTACCAACACATATTGTCTTTGCCGCCGACCATGGCATTGTCGAAGAGAATGTAAGTGTATCCCCCAAAGAGGTTACACAACAGATGGTATTCAACTTCCTCGAAGGTGGAGCTGGAGTCAACTTCTTGGCTCGCCAACACAACTTCAAACTCAAAATTGTCGATTCGGGGGTTGATTATGACTTCACGCAACATGAGCAATACAACAGAATAATAGATAGAAAGATTCGACGTAGCACACGAAACTACCTCTATGAGGCGGCTATGAGCTCAACCGAGTGTGACAGATCCATCGAGTGTGGAGCAGAGGTTGTAGATAGCTCTTTTCAGGAGGGTTGCAATGTGATCTGCTTTGGAGAGATGGGAATCACCAACACATCATCTTCATCACTCTGGATGAGCCTACTCACAGGGATTGATCTTAAGGAGTGCGTTGGAGCTGGAAGTGACGCTTCGGGAGAGATCACTAACCACAAATACAATATTCTAAAACGCGCTCTAGAGAACTACACTCTAGGCTCTTCACCATACGAGATAATGAGATATTTCGGCGGTTATGAGATGGTTATGACAGTCGGTGCTATGCTTCGAGCTGCGGAGTTAGGGATGACAGTACTAATCGATGGTTTTATCATGAGTGCCTGCGCTCTAATGGCATCGCACCTCAATGAGAACTTTATTGATTACTGTGTATTTGGTCATGTCGGAGATGAGACAGGACACAAGATGTTGCTTGGGGCGATGGATGCACGTCCGATCCTTCACCTAGGTTTTAGGCTTGGAGAGGGGACTGGAGCACTATGCGCCTACCCTATCATTGAGTCATCGGTGAGAATGATCTGCGAGATGAGCTCTTTCGAGAAGGTATCAGTTACTAAATATTTCTAAATCCATGCGAGAGATAATATACGTAAGTGGAGGTCAACGCTCTGGCAAGAGCAACTTCGCACAATCTATGGCAGAGGGTTTGAGCGAGAAACCGATCTATCTAGCCACTGCAAAGTGTTGGGATAAGGAGTTCGAGAGTCGAATCGCACACCACAAAGCGTCGCGCGGAGAGAGGTGGGAGAGCATCGAAGAGCAGATCAGAATATCGAACCACACTCTAACAGGCAGAGTCGTTATGATGGATTGTGTCACCTTGTGGCTCACCAACATATTCTGCGAGTGTGAATACAACACCGAAAAGAGCCTCAAAGAGGCGAAGGCTGAGTGGGCGAAGTTTATCGACCAAGATTTTACACTCATTGTTGTAAGCAACGAGATCGGAATGGGGGTTATACCAATGGAGAGCTCGACTCGCGCATTTGTCGATCTGCAAGGCTGGATGAATCAACATATCGCTGCGTCGTCCGACACTGTATACACCCTAATTTCGGGAATACCACTAAAACTAAAGTGATGAATAGATTATACAACGCAATACTCTTCTACTCACGACTCCCCGTACCCAAAGGGGTTAAGTGTGACCCTGAAACGCTGAGTCAATCCCTACGATATTTTCCGCTCATTGGTATTATGGTGGGCGTTATCGGGTATGGTGGATATTGGCTCACAAATATGATCCTACCACACAACATTAGCGTCATCGCTGCAATGGTTGCAATGGTACTTACAACGGGGGCACTTCACGAGGATGGATTTGCAGATTTCTGCGATGGCTTTGGCGGAGGGTATACCAAAGAGTCGATACTCCGAATTATGAAAGATAGCCACATCGGAACATATGGTGTGATTGGACTTATCATGATGTTGCTCACTCGCTACACAATGCTAACCTCTTTTGATAGTGAGTCGATGGCGGTAGTTTTGATACTCGCTCAGAGTGCTAGTCGATTTGCACCTGTCGCTATGACTCGCTTGTCGACATACGCTCGCAACGAGCCATCAAAATCATCGCACTCGGCACTTGGAATCGATATGAGTGGCGTTGTTGTAGCTATGCTATTTGCCCTCCTCCCTCTTGTTATAGTAGGTTGGAAGATAACAACATGT
This sequence comes from Rikenellaceae bacterium, assembly GCA_047174275.1. GTDB lineage: Bacteria > Bacteroidota > Bacteroidia > Bacteroidales > Rikenellaceae > Alistipes. Next base: position 56,210 of record JBCQUC010000003.1, read on the forward strand.
TATATATTGATAATGAGCATATTATTCATACTCTTTAGACGATATATCCATCGTCACATCGAGGGATTTACAGGCGATACTTTAGGTGCTCTACAACAGATTGGAGAGGTTATTTTTTACGCTATACTTTTAGCTCTATAGAGGATGGGAAGAGTCTACCTACAGCGTCATACCAAGCCGCAAATCGAACCTCAAATCTGCTATGGAGTGAGTAATATTTCTCTTCATACCGACTACCGAGAACACCATCTTCCAGAGGTTTTGAGACGCATAGAGCATATCAAAATAGATAGAATATATTCGTCACCCCTCAAACGATGCTTCACCCTAGCTTGCGATATTAAGCGCGAAAAAGCGGTATCGAATATAACCATCGACAACCGCCTTATGGAGCTCAACTTCGGAGAGTGGGAGATGGTTCATTGGAATGATATATATGTGAGCGCGGAGGGCAAAGCGTGGTTCGATGACTTTCTACACACTCCAACACTTGGAGGAGAGTCGTTCGACGATATGGTGGAGAGGGTGCGAAGTTTTTTAACCAATATTAAAGACATCGACGAAGATATACTAGTTGTAACACACAGTGGGGTTATGCGTGCAGCGTTGGTTATCACTGGTGTTGTTCCAACCGAAGAGGTCTTTGGCGTAGAAATAAATTATGGGGATTTAATTGAGATAACGTTATGAAAAAGTTACGATCTATAATGTTTGTCGGCACAGGCTCCGACGTTGGTAAATCGGTAATTAACACTGGTTTTTGCCGTATATTCAAGCAGGATGGATACTCTCCAGCACCATACAAGGCTCAAAATATGTCGCTCAACAGCTATGCTACAGCCGACAACTTAGAGATTGGACGCGCACAAGCTGTTCAGGCGGAGGCTTGTGGCGTAGAGTGTACAACCGACATGAATCCCATCCTATTAAAACCAACAAACCATCAGAGCTCTCAGGTGGTACTCAATGGCAAACCTGCTGGAAATAAAAGCGCGCTCGACTACTTCAAACGAGACAATCGCTCGGAGCTATTCGTCCATGCCAAAGCGGCATACAATAGACTATCAGCCCTACACAACCCAATTGTATTGGAGGGTGCAGGGAGTATCTCGGAGGTGAATCTATGGGATAAGGATATTGTAAATATGCGCATGGCGGAGTATGCCGATGCAGCGACAATCCTGGTGGCGGATATCGACCGCGGAGGGGTCTTTGCAAGTGTTTACGGCTCGATTATGTTGTTACCAGAGCACCAACGTAGATTAATCAAAGGGGTCATAATCAACAAGTTCAGAGGAGATATAAGGCTATTCGAAGAGGGTCGAACGACACTCGAAAAACTCACTGGAGTGCCAGTAGTTGGAGTGCTACCCTACCTCGAAGATGTTGAGATCGAACAAGAGGACTCTGTAGCGATAGAGAGACGTGATAGAGTGATCGACACCGACGGAGATATTAAAATCGCTGTGGTTGCACTTCGCAGCATGTCGAACTTCACAGACTTCAATGTATTGGAGCGCACCAAAGGTATCGCACTAAACTACGCCTCTACAGCTAGCGAGATTAGACAGTCCGACATTGTTATTATCCCAGGGTCAAAAAACACAATGGCAGATATCAAATACCTACACTCCACCCCGCTTTTTCAGGCGATTATAGAGCACTTCGAGAGCGGCAAGCCTCTATATGGAATCTGTGGAGGGTATCAGATAATGGGTGAGATGGTCTACGATCCCCTACACATCGAGGGCGATATCGAGGCTCTACCAGGGCTTGGAATACTACCCGTATCAACCACTCTGGAGGAGGGCAAAAGGACATGTCAATCTAGCTTCAAGATGCTCAACAGCAAAGCGAGTGGCAAAGGGTATGAGATACATGCAGGAAGCACCCCGACAGATAGCCCCTTAACGGAGCTGAGCGATGGCACACAAGAGGGTTACTATCTCAACGACAGATGTTGGGGAAGCTATCTTCACGGTATATTCGACAATCGAGAGGTGATCGAAAATATACTCTCGCAGGTTGACCACAACACGGTAGATGTGGAGGATTACGAGAGCACAAAGGAGCGAAACTACGACCTTTTGGCGGAGCGTATTCGCCAATATATCGACATGGAGTATATCTATAAAATTTTGGAGCAGTAGCAATGATCGTAGGACACGGAAATAATATCTATCAATTTGGCGACTCTCGAATTGAGGTTGACTTTAGCTCGAATATAGCATTCAATAACCACTCGGCTGAGATCTACGAACATCTCCGCGAGGGGATTGAGGCAATCGGAGACTACCCCGATCCAGAGGCTAAAAGTTTGACTAATTTGATCGCTCAAGATCTATCACTACCAACCGATCAGATCCTTGTAACCAATGGCTCTGCCGAGGCATTTTATCTGCTTGCTCATCTCCTGATGCGCCGAAAACTGATAGATACAGCGATCACAACACCGTCGTTTTCGGAGTATGAAGATAGCTGCACCTTATATTCACATAAAGTTAGTTATATCGCTTTAAACGAATTACTTACAACCGACCTTACAAACTTTACAAGTGTCTGGTTTGGATCACCAAACAATCCAGATGGCTATCGAATAACGGTTGACGAAATAGACCAACTAGCGACCAAATACCCTACTTGTTACTTTGTGGTAGACAGAGCCTACAACGACCTTTCGCAAGACAAAGAGTATGATAAAGAGCCGCATGAAAATGTGATAATTATAAACTCATTTACCAAATCATATGGCATCCCAGGGCTTCGACTTGGCTACCTTGTGGCACACCCTTATATCATCTCGGAGCTATCCAATATGCGTCCACCATGGAGCGTAAATTCGCTCTCGTTAATTGCAGGAGAGTATATATTAGCAAACCGCGATAGGCTTCAACCCTCAATCGTAGATCTTATCGAGGAGTCCCAAAATCTACAAGATCAGATTGCAAATATAGATGGATTCTCAGTTCTAAAATCGAGGTGTAACTTCTTCCTCGTTGAACTAACAAATGGGAAAACCGCATCTCAACTACAAGAGTATTTAGTAAAGGAGCACAGGCTACTAATTCGCAACGCTTCGAATTTCCACGGACTCACTCCACAACATATTCGAATAGCAACCCAAAACCACACCCAAAACAGAAAACTAATTGAAGCTCTACAAAAATGGAGATAAATACAACACTTATAGTTATTATAATCGGAGCACTACTCGACACTCTTATTGGAGATCCATACTGGCTTCCTCACCCTATCCGCCTCTTTGGGAATATGATATCGTGGTTCGAGAAGAGGTTGAATATAGGTTCGAATAGAGTATTGAAGGGAGGGGCAACTTGGATTGTTCTCTGCGTCTCTACATATATTGCATTCGCCTTTATTGAGCTGGTATTCTTCTACAACAACGTTCTAACAATCGCTTTTTGTTCGATATTTTTCTTCTATGGATTGAGCAACAGATGCCTTATCGAGGAGGGTTTCAAGGTCGAAAAACTGCTGCAAAATGGAGACTTGGAGGGTGCGCGCAAGCAGTTGAGCATGATCGTTGGTCGACAGACCGAGAATCTATCTCCAACAAAGATCCGAAGTGCTGTGGTGGAGACACTATCCGAGAATCTAAGCGACGGCGTTGTCGCTCCACTCTTCTACTTCGCAATAGGTGGCATTCCATTGATGATGCTCTATAAGATGATAAATACGCTCGATTCGATGGTGGGATACAAAAACGACAGATATGGCGACTTTGGATTTGTCTCTGCAAAGATGGACGATGTTGCAAACTTTATCCCTGCTCGACTCACAGCTATTTTGATGGCTATAGTTAGCCTATCGTACCGTGCTATACAATTTGCTCTAAAGTACGGAAGATCACACTCAAGCCCAAACTCAGGTTACCCTGAGTCTGCACTTGCTGGTGTGTTAGATTGTCGATTGGGCGGAGCTAGCGTCTACTTCGACACTGTGGTTGAAAAACCATATATTGGAGAGAATCCCCGAGAGCTTACCCATCGTGATGTTGTCACTTGCGCGCTAATAAATGGCAAAGTAGCGGCACTTTGTTACGTTATTTTAATACTACTTGCAGTTTAGAATAGATATGTCATAACCGCAACGATACGGTTATTTGTTACATCATGTGTATTCTCGACACGTCCCGAACTGAGGTTGATGTCACCATACCATGCCGTTGTCGATGAGTACTCCAATGCAAATGTCCAGTGTGTTTTATTGTAGTTTACACCCACATATGCACCCAATAGTTGGTCGATATTAGTTCCTCGACCATAGATAGTATCGGTTGAGAGAAGAGCCTCCGAAGAGCCTAAGTTCTTGGTGTAACCAACAAAGATATATGGTTTTAGGCACTTTCCATAGGATACGTTAAGCCATGATGTTGAGTTATGAAGTGGTGTATACTCCTGCTCGCCTGTTGTGCTCGAAGCACTTGTCACACCATATCCTCCCAAAAGCAGTGTATGGTCGAGTGCAGATGCCAATATCGACTTCATTCCGACATGAAACTTATCCTTTGTATAGCGCATATGCACCTCTCCAGATACCGCCGTCATCCACTCGTCGACCTTATAGGTAGCATCGCCGACTGTAGATGATGTGCGAGGTTTTAGATTCAACACATCGACACCTCCACCAATCAAGAGACCATTAGAAGTGTAGTCTACTCCTGCATAAAACTCAGGTAGGCAACTGTGAACTAGATACTCATTCGAAGAGCCATTAGGCCCAGACGAAGTGTATTGAAGTTGGCAAATCGCCGCTGCTATCAACTTTACACCACCTGTTGTATATTGATAACGGAGCTGCGGAGAGCGATTAAATGGTTGGAATGGCGAACCTGTGCTGAGGTTTGCGATATATGGCATAACCGATCCAAAGAGCGGATGCCAAGTTTGACCAATAATAAGCGAACTACCACCCTCCCAATCAAGGTTAAGGTATGCTTGACGAATACGCAACAGAGTATTATAAGCACCAAAACCGCCAAAATCAATCTCGATCTTTGCCGAAGCCTTAGCATTGCCTACATTTGGACCTTTAATATCGAGCCCCAAGCGTGTCACAAAAGAGTAGAAACTGCTACTCGACACATCATTCAGATCCTCTCCCAAAGCATCATAGCTGTAATCTAGAGGATAGAGATAGAATAGCTCATTAACAGATGCGACATTTGCTCGACTGTTGTAGTAAAAATCGTTGCGGACGAAGCCATAAAAGTCATATTCATACTTTTGGGTCTCAGCCTTAATTGGCACAATCAATGATGCCGCAAATAGTAAAAGTAAAATTTTTCTCATAATTTAGAATCTGTTTAAGAATTTCTCATCTAATTTGTTAAGGATCTGCCACTTCGCTTTTCTCTTTTTACATTCGTTACATAGCTATTGCTATGCGCCTCTTGCAAAGAGAGAAAATCAAAGCACCATCTCTCTTAACAATTTTAGTGAGAAAAACTTAAACAGATTCTTATTGTTTGGATTTATAATCAAAATAGTTGTATGCCGCTTTGGATTTAGACTCTTCGCCATTAGAGGTTGCATACATCCCGACATATGGGCCACTATACCCCTTAGCCTCCTCAAAGGAGATCACACTTAAAGGGACTGTTTTATTAAATTCATACCTCTTGCCACTCTGCGAAAAGGCGAATGTAATATCTCGACCATCTGAACTAAGCATAAGTGTAATCGTATCGTCCTTCGAACACTCAATGCTCTCTAACTCCGTGATTTCGCCCATTCTATTGGCGATCAAGAGCACCCTATCGCCTCGTCTAACACACTTCGCAAAAGATTTCGAACTACGATATATTATTATACCAGCCTCTTCATTTGGCTTGCGTGAACGGAACGTCATCTCGCTCTCAACATCAAACTCATAGTGCTCGATTCTATGTGCTATCAACGATGGATTTACCCACTCTTCAGCCACCTCGGGGCGAAGATTCATAATTAACTCTCCATCCGTACACTCATGCCATTGAGTCAGAGGTGTACGCAAAAAGTTCCACTTCAGAGCCAACTCCGAACTATCAAACTCATCTCGACCGCTCTCCTGCGCATATGGAGACCACTCTAGATCAGGGCGCGTCTGCTGATCCTTAATATATCCAACCCCTGGGCAAAATACAGGAACTGTGACACCATCCATATCTTGAAACTCCAAAGGTGCAAGAAAAGTCTCACGCGCCAAATAACAATATCCATCTCTCATGCGTTTTCCCAGAGCTACACCCCACCACTCACCATTTTGAGTCTCGACGATATCGCAGTGCCCAATTGCTTGAAGCGGATACTGCTTGCCTAGGTGACGATGTGTAAGGACTGGATTGCTCTGGTCTGGAGTGTATGGTCCCCAAACGTTATCGCTGTGGAAAGTTGTAACGGCATGTTCGTAGGCTGTTCCACCCTCGGCAACTAACAACATATACTGCCCATCTATTTTGTAGAGGTGAGGGCCCTCTGTCCAACGGGCATTTGTTGCGTGTCCATGTGTGAGCTGTTTGCGCTCTCCGATTAGTTCGCCCTTCTCAAGATCCAACTCCTGCATCCAGACTCCATTCTGCCCCTCCCATTCGGGCTCGCTGTTTAGTCTGCCTGCACCCGTATAGTAACACTTTCCATCGTCATCCCAAAATAGCGATGGATCAATACCTATTGATTTCAACCATACAGGGTCGCTCCACTCACCCGCTGGATCGGTGGCGGTTATATAGAAATTACCACCCGATCCTACGTTTGTCGTGATTAGGTAGAATAGACCATCATGATAGCGAATGGTTGTTGCAAATACCCCATGGCTATCTCTCAATTTAGCTGGTTGATCCGCCTGACCTACGCGATGCAGTCCATACCCTATCAACTTCCAATTTACGAGGTCTCGACTCTTATAGATCGGGATACCTGGATACCACTCAAAAGAGGAGTTTACGAGATAGTAATCCTCACCGACTCTACATATTGAGGGGTCAGGGTGAAATCCACTGAGGATCGGATTGGTAAACTCTTTGGGTGAAGATGTTATCTGTGCTGTTGTCGTCGATACAGCTAACAGTGACAGAATTGTTAGCAGAGTTCTCTTCATTATAGTTTGGTTTTAGATTTGATTGAGAACAAAGGTACAATTATTTTGTATTAATGGGAAAAATCGATGGATCTATTTTACATTTTTATTTGTGTATGATAAAACTTTTCATCAGTCCCTCTTGAGATACGAAATTGCAAATTTCGTCATCCTGAACTTGTTTCAGGATCTCTGCATCATTAATTAAACCATTTCGTTCAGTATATTATATATGCTACATTATCGTTTGCTGAGATCCTGAAACAAGTTCAGGATGACGTTCCTTGCGGAACGTATCTCAAATGGGACTATTAGCAAAATATTGGCAACACCCTAAAAAAATAAAAGCGGTCAACTTCGTGTTACACCACGAAATTAACCACTTTTTACTAGCTAATACTCTAACCTTAATCTAAACTAACAAACCTAATAACAACCATAATGAACCTGTGAATATTAACTAGCTATATGAGACCGTCGCAAAACATAAGTTTTGCTCCGCTTTAGAGATCGTTGATAGGTGGATGAAATTTTGAATATGGCGTAGAGGGCTCTGAAAGGAGCATACTTTAGTATGTGACTGAAGAGAACTCTACGTTATATTTAAAATTTCGCCGCCTTGCAACGATCTCTTTATTCTATTTTAAATTCTCTGGAATTACAGGCATAGCACCATGCTGAGTGCACACATATGCCGAGACTCTTACAGCCTTCATATGGGCATCTTTCACACTATCACCACTCAGAATCGACGAGATAAATGTCGCCGTGAAAGAGTCACCTGCACCCACCGTATCTGCCACCTCAACCTTTGGTGTTGCTACAAATGAGACATTACCAGGAGTAAAGACATAACTACCATTAACTCCACATGTTAGAATAAGTAACTTCAACTTATACTTCGCCAACAATATCCAACATTTATCTTGCAAATCGATACCTGGATAACCGAACATTCGACTGATTGCAACCAACTCCTCATCGTTAATTTTCAAGATATTGCAGCTCTCCATCGAGTTGCAAACAGTCTCTTTTGTATAGAAACCTTGACGTAGATTTATATCAAAAATCTTGTAGCGATCATCATCATCAGGCATCGCTTTGAGGAACTTATTGATCGTCTCACGAGTCACCACATTGCGTTGAGCAAGTGATCCGAAACTCACCGCATATGTATCCTTTGCAATAGCCTCCAGCTTGTCGGTATATGGGATGTTGTCCCAAGCCACATTCTCCTTGATGTCATAGATCGGCACTCCGTTACAATCCAAAGTCACCTGCACGCTTCCTGTTGGATACGCCACTCTCTCAATAGAACCACTTAAACCCTTCTGCGTAATATTTTCCAATATCTCATCTCCCAATTTATCACTCCCCACTGCACTCACCACTGCGCCATTGTATCCAAATTGAGAAGCGTGATAGGCGAAATTCCCTGGAGCTCCTCCGATCTTTTTTCCATCTGGCAAGATATCCCATAACAACTCACCAAGACCAACTATATATCCGTTTTTTACACTATTCATATCTAATACTTTTTACTCTAAACACTCTTTATCTACAACTCTCGACCCCCAAATTGCATAGTAGAGGATCACCAACTCACACACAATAACAATCACCCAAGTCGACTGCCATGACCCCAACACATCGGCCATATTACCTTGAATAAGTGGGAAGACTGCTCCACCAAAGACTCCCATCATAAAGACTCCCGAAGCTCGTGAAGTGTAGGTCTTAAGCCCCTTAACAGCCAAGGTAAAGATCGCACCCCACATAATCGAGTGACACAAACCAACAGCTACCAAGATCCAAAGGTTGTTAAAATACATAGCGACAACAGTAAATACAATCGCCATCGAGGCGGTAAATACCAACTGTGTGCGAGCCGAGATTGTGCTTGTAAAACCCGACAATGCACGTCCAACCATAAGACCTCCCCAATAGAGTGTCGCCAACAGAGCTGGAATACCTAGATCAAGCCCCCACAGTGTCACTGTATTTTGTCCAAAGAACGACAACTCACGTCCCTGATCCAGAAGCTCCATAGCATGGAGATTGATATTTACTCCAATACACACCTCGCCACCAACATAGAAGAAGATCGCTACAACGCCCAACGTAAGGTGTCTAAATGACCATATACTACGCACTCTAGGCTCTCCTTTTTTGGCAAATGTACCCTCAATATCGGGGATATTTTGCCTGTAGGTCACCGCTGTCACCGCCATCACAAAGATCGCCATAATGATAAAAGGCATAATCAACTGCGATGCTGTTACACTCTCCATAGCGACTCCTGCAAACATCACTCCAGTTACAAAAAATGGTGCGATTGTTGTTCCAAAGGAGTTGATTGCACATACAATACTCAGACGCTGTACAGCCTGCGTATTTGGCAGCTCATACGAAGAGATATATGGATTAATCACAACCTGCAAGATCGCTGCTGAAGTACCCATAAAGAACGACCCAAGCAGGAATATTGGGTAACCATAAGGGATATAATCCGATCCAATATAGACTCCATACTCACCATAGTCAGATGCCATAAATGAGGCTAGGAGGTAGAATAACATTCCCGTAATCATAATCATCAAGGCTCGCATAAGTGTCACCTTATATCCGTGAGCATTGATCCACTTACCTCCCAAAGCACTATTTATTAGGTATCCCAAGAAGAAAAAGAATGGGATAAGTGTCACTAGTGTGTTCTTCAACACCTCAACCTTGGAGAGGAATGCGATCTGTAGGGGCCCCTGAAACTGCCCATTGACAGTTGTCAGGAAACCTACGATAAAGTATATTAAAGTAAGTAGGATGAATGGTCCTAAACTATACTCTCGTTTTGCGTTCATAGCTGTAGTCTTATTAGAATCTATTTAAAACAGATTCTTAGATTATTGATTCCAAAACCGCCATTGATCCCTTTTGTTTGATCTGCTCTACAAAATCAGTATACAAAGTCATGAATGCCTCGCTAGTCGATAGATCGACAATTGTGAATGGCGATGCCTTCAAGAAATCTGCGCTATTGTCGCTCTCGATAAGCGTCATATCTGACTGCAAAAGCTGTGGCTCAAAGATCTCGAAATCGACACCCTTATCATCTGTGCGATACTTCAAGTAGTGGCGGTATGCAGCTACAAGGTAGGCAATTCTACTCATATCATCACCATTTGCAACCATCTTTTTTGCAATTGGCATAACGTATACTGGGAACTTCGACGCTCCATCACCACACAAGCGGCTAATCTGATCGCTCACGGCACTATTTGCAAAACGCTCCACTAGAGTCTGCTTGTATAGATCTAGGTCTGTATTCTTTGGAGCTGGAACATAGGTTGTTGCATCGAGATCCATAAATGCTCGTACGAACTTCACAACTCGCTCATCACGCATTGCAACATCGACCTTGCGATAGCCACTCAAAAGCGATGGATAGGATAGAAGAGTGTGCGAAGCATTCAATAGAGATAGCTTCATATTCTCGTATGGAGCGACATCATCCGTAAACTCAACCCCAACGCTATCCCACTCTGGGCGACCCGCTGCGAAGTTATCCTCGACAACCCACTGGATATAATCCTCACAATATACTGGGGCTGCATCTATCCTATCGAGTGTCTCGTTGATTCTCACAATATCATCTGCTGTTGTTGCAGGTGTGATACGATCTACCATGCTATTTGGGAATGTTACGCTCTCCGCCACCCATTTCGCTAACTGCTGATCCTGCATCTCGAAGAACTCCGTAAATACCCTTTTGCATGTATCGCCATTGTGTTGAAGATTGTCACACGATAAAATCGTGAGTGCGCCATTTCCTGCCGCTATACGACGACGTAGACCCTCAGCTACGATTCCAAATACGCTCTTTGGTGATGATGGATTTGCGATATCACCCTTTACCAAATCTGTTGAGAGGTTGTATCCACCCTCGGTGATTGTTAGAGTGATGATCTTGATATCGGCATCTGCCACCTTATTGATAATCGCCTCTGTATCCTCGCCACTCCAAAGTAGCTCTTTGAGTGAACCGATCCACTCCACCTCATTCACACCATCACGACCGCAGATAGTTAGCGAATAGATGTTATCTTGACCCTTTAATCTTTTGTATAGTCTCTCATCTTGTGGCATCAACATTGCGCCACAGATTCCCCATGCAGATTGCGACTCACTTCCCAAAAGTTTATTTGTATACGCCTCTAGGTGAGCGCGGTGGAAATTACCTACTCCGAAGTGAATGATTCCTGTTTTGATCTGCTCTCTGTTGTAATTGAAATTTGAAGTTTTCATGATATTTTATACTGTTTTGTGGTTTAACTTTACACAAATGTACATCAACGAGATAACGAAAATGAAACATTTGTTAGAGTTATTTTGTGAGAACGATTGCGGGAACGTTCCCAAAATCTGCAATCGTTCCCAAATAGCATGTAAAGTAGTGTAAAACAATTATCGCCATATTTTTAAAAGCACTCTTGGAGCGATATTTTTCAATATTAAATCTCGGTATAGAACCACTA
>JBCQUC010000040.1:0-18201 GCA_047174275.1 Rikenellaceae bacterium
AAGTTTGTTGGGTAATTCTTTGCCATTCTTTATAGTGTAGTGACCATAAAGATACAAAATATCTCGCAATTAAACAACTGACAACCAGTATTTTAAAGCACTAAAACTTAAACAGTTTCTTATAATCTAGGTGATTTTTCTAGCAGTCCTACGTGAGATACGAAATTTTCAATTTCGTCATCCTGAACTTGTTTCAGGATCTCTACATCATTAATAAATATTTATCAACACATCACAAATATTACACTATCATTTGCAGAGATCCTGAAACAAGTTCAGGATAACGTTCCTTGCGGAACGTATCTTAAGTGGGACTGCTAGAAATTTTATCGAACACCAATAAAAATCTATTTAAAACTTACTTTACACTAACTGGAATATTATAGTTGATCTTCGAATTATCCTTTGGCCAGATAACATCGATAGACTCGATATCTACTCCATCCTTAACAACAAAGCGAACTCTAGTCGGTAGACCATACTCTGGCTTTGGCACTACAACTGCTTGTGTCGCCTTTCCAGCCTTCTCGAATGTGGCATCCTTTACAACAACGACTCCATCATACTCAACCTTCACTGCTGTTGCTGCTGTTGTTGCTGTATAGTTTACATTGATTGTCCACTCACTAACATAGAAACCAGGATCTACGAAGTTAACCATATACTCAGTCCAATGTGGGCCGCCAACACTCTTAGTAGCTGGTTGCTCAGCTTTCACCTCTGGAGCAATAATCTTGCCACCATAGTATGTAGATCTGTAACGAGGATCTGCATCGCAATCTTTGTGGTCAACAGTATGCAATGAATGCTCTGGAAGAGTACCTCCCTCAACCTTAACGCTCTTCATAAGAGGTGTGTTAACTGATGAGTTACCAACCATAATATCATATGAACCCTTGCTAACAACAAAAGCCTCTTTTTCGATGCTCCAGTGGCTAAAGTTATCATATGTAAGAGTCATGGTAATTCGCTTTGTCTCTCCACTCTTAAGAGTTACCCTCTCAAAACCGCGAAGCATCTTCTTCGCCTCGACTGATTTCGATGCGTTGTCTTTGATGTAGAGCTGAATAACCTCGTCTCCTGCAACCTTACCTGTATTTGTAACATCGACAGTGACACTCATATCGCCACCCTCTTTTAGCTTCGATTTATTCAACTTAAGATTAGAGATCTTAAATGTTGTATAGCTAAGTCCATAACCAAATGGATAGAGAGGCTCTCCACCAAAGTACATATATGTTCTGTTGTTACGAACATTGTAGTCATGAAGATCTGGCAGATCAGAGTCCGAAGCAAACCATGTTGTAGAGAGTTTACCTCCTGGATTTGTCTCACCAAACAACACCTTTGCAATAGCTGTACCCTGCTCCTGACCATTTGCCCATCCGCAGATTACACCATCGGCATTTTGCTGAGCATCACCGATTGTAGTTGGTCCACTTGGAACGATTACAACCACAACATTTTTGTTAGCTTTGCACAACTTGTCAAGAAGCTCCTGTTGTCTACCAGGCAGTGCCAACGTCTCACGATCGTTGTTCTCTGTAGATGTTGTATTGTCGTTTCCTACAAATGCCACAACAACATCCGCCTTGCTTGCAATAGCAATAGCCTTCGACATATCAATATCATCATCTGCCTCTGTAACGCCACATCCAGCCTCATAAAGCACCTCACCATCAAACTTAGCCTTGATACCCTGCAATGGAGAGATGGTCTCACTTGGCTTTCCAGAGTAGATTCCCAACCAACATCTATCGGCAAATGGTCCAACAACAGCGATACTCTTCACATCACTCTTAAGAGGTAGGATATCATTCTCATTCTTCAACAATACGATACTCTTCTCAGCCGCCTTAAGTGCAAGAGCTCTGTGCTCATCTGACTCAACCAACGACATTGGGGTGTTGTTGTATGGGCACTCATCATCCAACCAGAATCCATTAACCATAAATCGCAACTTCAAGAGGCGACGCAATGGAACATCCAACTCCGCCTCTGTAATCACACCATTCTTATAAGCCTCGATAAGACCCTTAACCATTGGCGACTCGCGTGGACGGAAACACTCCTGATCGCAACCTGCACGAAGAGCTCTCACAGCAGCCTCCTCCAAAGAGAGTGCATCCTTGCGATATGTACATATTGCACCAACACCGCCCCAATCAGCGACCAAATAACCCTCAAAGCCCCACTCTTCGCGAAGAACAGTCGACAACAACCACTTATCCTCACTACAAGATGTACCATTAAGTCCATTCAACGCACTCATCACTCCAGCTGCACGCTCATCGACGATACAAGCCTTGTATGCAGGGAAGTAATACTCACGAAGATCGCGCTCATCAATCATCGAGTGGATCTGCTCACGTTTGTGCTCCACATTGTTTGCAACATAGTGCTTTACGGTACAGACTGTCTTTAGATATTTAGGGTGTGTACCCTGCATTCCGCGAATATACATCTTCGCCATCTCTGACATCTGGTATGGATCTTCACTATAACACTCCTCGTTACGCCCCCAGCGTGGATCACGCGCCATATTGACCGTTGGCGAGTATATCATAACTTGGCTACGTCCTGCGCTATGTAGAGCACGCACCTCGTCTGAGATTGCATTCGCTACATCAAATAGCAGGTCACGATCCCATGTACTTCCCATCGCATTATTTTGAGGGAACGATGTGCATCCATATGTCAAAACGCCATGCAACGCCTCGGCATACCACATAAAAGATGGAATCCCTAAACTCTCACTCGCTGGGATATCGGAGCTAAAGTATCGCAATTTCTCCTCGATCGTTAATCGCGGAAGTAGATCCTCAACTCTCTCATCGAAGGATTTTGAACTATCTTTCCAGATCGGCAGCTCTTCAGCACTCGCTGAGGCTACACCCACCGAAAACAACAGTGTTAAACAGGTTAATAATCTCATTTTATTAAATATTAAAGGTTTTTGTTATTTACGTTTCCAGACACGAATATAGTCGATCAAATACTCCTCGTCAACACCCAGATCACCATCGGGAAGAGCTTTAAACCACTTATTCGACTCGTTGTTTACATTGATACGAAGCTCTTGATGCCAATACTCATTCTCGATCTCGCGATACAACACACCATCTAGATAGAGTCTTATATACTCTTCGCTCCAATCCATACCCCAAACATGGAAATCATCGCTCAGATTGAATGGGATATGATATTTCTTTCCGATAGAGAAGTGTTTTTTTACATTACCCTTATCCTCTGGTGCAAAGAATACATGGAAATTAGAGTTTAGATCATTCTCATTGCCTGCAATACCAGGGGCGTTCTCACACATATCGATCTCCGTGCGCCACTCCTTATCGTATGGATTAGACATCCAATACCCTGTGATCCAAGGCGATTTATTGGGTTTGAGTCTCGCCTCGTAGTATCCGTAAAGGAACATGCTCTTGCTTACAATAAAACCTGCCGAGTGTGTATACCCCTCAGGAAGAGCCTCATCACCATGTTGATTGATCTTAAATACACCATAACCATCGCGTACCGAGAAGTTCGACTCATGGAAACATGTCGGTTCGCGTCCAATCCAGTTTGGATTATTCGGATACCATTTATCTTGATCTAGCTGCTTACCGCTAAACTCCTCGCTCAACTTCTTCTGCAACTTCCATCCGCCACGATTATCTTGGTCGGAGAGTGGATATTTATTGCTTTTATGTTTTGGAGCATCATCGAAATTAAGATAAGCCTCGTAACTCTTCTTAGGGACAGTAAGCCCCGAAGCAGGGTTATTAGCGTCGCTCTGAGCTAATGTCGTGGATACAAAGCCACTCAATAGAAGCAGCGTAAATAATCGTTTCATAGTTTAAAAAAGTTGGTTTTTATGGGTGAATAATATCTTGCAAATTTACACAAAAAAATGAGAATAGACCTAATTTTTACAGTTAAAACAGCATAAAAAAGCCAGCTAAAATTTGCTCATGTTATTTATTTTTGCTAACATTGTACTATTCAAAACTTAAACAGTTTCTTAAACACAACCAACTAAAACGATCAAACAGATGAAAAGAGCTACAATAATAGCAACTGCACTAACCATAACATGTGGCATTGCACAGGCTGAGGTAATATCTGTCACAGGAGAGGTTCGTTCATCACTCCACGGAAACCTCCCTATCGCAGGTGCAGTCGTGGAGATTGAAGATACAAACATAAAGACAATCACCGATAATACGGGACGCTTCAAATTGGCTGGAGTGCCGAGCAAAGGCAAGCTAATTTTTAGTTTTGACGAATTAACCCCCGTTAAAAAGAAGATCAAAGCAGGCAAGGAGTACGAAGTATTTCTAGATGTATATAGCTACTATGATGGCGATCAATTAGTTAATATCGGTTATAAGACAGAGACAAAGAGTGCCGTAACTGGGGCTATCACAACACTGAGTGAGGACGATGTTAAAAATGGAGCTGGGGCTGATCTCAACGCATCACTATCGGGCAAGGTTGCTGGAGTGTCGGTTAGTTCGAGCTCTGTCGATTTGGGAGAGACCTCCTCGCTCCAAGTTCGTGGGCTAAACTCTATCTTTGCAGGCAATGAGCCACTCTATGTTGTGGATGGAATACCATACGAAGAGAATCCCAATATAAACCCTATCGAGGTTAAAGCCATCGACATCTTAAAGGATGCTGCATCGTGTGCAATATATGGAACTCGTGGTGCTGGAGGTGTGATTCTAATCACAACCATCAAGGGTGCAGAGGAGGCTGAAGCTGCCGAAGCACTAAAGAAAGAGCAAAAAAAGACCGAAAAAGCTCAGAAAAAAGAGGCAAAAAGCAAGAAGTAGTAGCGAGATTTTAAAATTAAGGGGGTAGTTGTCGTTTTTTTGATTAAATTTGTGGTTGAAATGCCAAGTACAATCAACTAAATTTAAAATAAAAACGAATGAAAACTATCCCAAAAAGCGCACTGTGTATCTGTGCACTATCAATGGTGGCTATGAGTTCGGTTGCAGCTACAGGGGGAGATGTGTGGCGCGCAGACCAACCTGAATGGCAAAACCACCTAATCAACTCTGTAAATAGATTGCCAGCGCGAGCTACGACCTACTCATATCGCTCGGCTGATGCAGCACTCAACTCCAATCGCGAGATGGCAGAGATGCTCTCCTTGAATGGCGATTGGAAGTTTAACTATGTAGATGATGTCAACGATGCTCCGAAGGGATTCTTCGCAGAGAGCTTCGACACCTCAAATTGGGCTACTATCCCTGTTCCATCATGTTGGGAGATGCAGGGCTATGGCTACCCTATCTATACAAACTCTACATACCCATTCCCAGCAAATCCACCATATATCGACCGCACAAACCCTACAGGAAGCTACGTAAAGGAGTTTGAGCTACCTGCGTCGTGGAACAAAGATCGTATCATCATCCACTTCGGAGGTGTATACTCTGGGTTCTACGTATGGGTAAATGGTGTAAAGGCTGGATACTCGGAGGATAGCTGCCTACCAGCTGAGTTCGATATCACAGATCTAGTTAAGGCTGGCACAAACAAAGTTGCGGTGCAGGTCATGAA
Source organism: Rikenellaceae bacterium (assembly GCA_047174275.1). Taxonomy (GTDB): domain Bacteria; phylum Bacteroidota; class Bacteroidia; order Bacteroidales; family Rikenellaceae; genus Alistipes. The sequence continues at coordinate 5,572 of JBCQUC010000040.1, forward strand.
GTGGAGCGATGGAAGCTACATGGAGGATGCTGACCACTGGCGTATGGCTGGTATTCATCGCGAGGTATATGTTACAGCGATCCCTCAGGTGTCATTATACGATTTTGGTGTAAGAACTAAGATTGACCTCGAAAAGAACCAAGCGACACTTCAGATCCGTCCAGAGATCCTGAATAACGACAACAGAAGTGTCAAAGGTTGGAATCTATCGGCTCAGCTCTACGATGCTGACCAAAAAGAGGTATTCCCAAAGGCGATCTCTGTAACTGCGGATTATGTCATCAAAGAGCCATATCCACAGCGCGACAACGTATTCTATGGAATGATGCAGGGACTTATCGTAAACCCTAAGCTATGGAATGCTGAGCAGCCAAACCTCTATACCCTTGTAATGACATTGACAGACAACAATGGTGAGGTTGTCGATGCTCGTAGCACAAAGGTTGGTCTACGCGATATCACGATTGCAGATGAGCAGCTATTTATCAATGGTGTACCGATTAAGTTGTATGGTGTTAATCGCCACGACCATAGCGACACTGGCGGCAAAACTGTAACTCGCGAAGAGATGGAGGAGGATGTAAAGTTGATGAAGCAATACAACTTCAACTCTGTACGCGCTTCACACTACCCTAACGACCCATATTTCAATGAGTTGTGCGATGAGTATGGTATCTATGTTATCGACGAGGCAAACCTTGAGACCCACCACCAAAAGGGGTATCTATCAAATCGCCCTGATTGGTCAAACTCATTTATGGAGCGCGCAGTACGTATGGTTGTACGAGATCGTAACCACCCATCTATTATCATGTGGTCACTCGGAAATGAGTCGGGATGTGGGCCAAACCACGCTGCAATGGCTGGCTGGATCAAGGATTATGACCCAACTCGTTATATCCACTACGAGGGAGCTCAAGGTATTCCAGAGCACCCACTATACAAGCCAGTAGGTAGAAAACAAGCATCAATCGTAACAAGTGAGATCGTCTACAACGAGGAGATCAAAGAGGTGTTATCGGGAAGCAGCTACGCCAATCCAGATGATCCTGCATATGTCGATGTTATCAGCCGTATGTACCCTCTTGTACCAGATTTGATCGCAATGGCGGAGGATCCAATCCTTAACCGTCCGATTTTGATGTGTGAGTATGCTCACTCGATGGGTAACTCAACAGGAGGATTCAAAGATTATTGGGATGCAATTCGTGCACACAAGGCTCTACTTGGTGGTCACATCTGGGATTGGATCGACCAAGGTTTGCGAGCTGTAGATGAGAAGACAGGCAAGGTATATTGGACATATGGTGGCGACCACGAGCAGGGTGAGCACCACGATCAAAACTTCTGTATCAATGGTGTTATCAACTCAGACAGAAGCATGAAACCAGCCATGATGGAGTGTAAGTATGTATGTCAACCTATCGAGTTTGGTGTAGTTGATACAGCTAAGGGTGAGATCTCGGTACTTAACCGTAACTTCTTTATGGGCTCTGACGAGTATAGATACTATTGGGAGCTACGTGACGAGTCAAAGGTTTTGCAGAGTGGAGAGTTCTCTGTTCCAACGCTTGCTGCTGGAGAGAGCTGCACAGTGACACTTCCTATTGGTAAGATCAAAGAGGAGGCTGGAGCTGATTATTGGTTGCGACTACGTGCATGTGAAAAAGCTGATAGACTATACGCAAAGGCTGGATTCGAGACATCTTGGGATCAGTTCCTATATAAGAGCGTTGAGAAGAAAGAGCAGAGCACGAAGCTAAAGGCAACTCTTTCGGTTGATGATAGCAACAAGGATAACATCACTGTTAAAGGTTCTAATTTCGCCGTTACAGTTGCAGATGGATATATCGCAAACTACACAAACAACGGTGTTGAGTTGATCTCATCTCCACTTCGCCCTAACTTCTGGCGCGCAACAACCGACAACGATTGGCGTGGATGGAAGGTTGATAACATCTTGAAGTTCTGGAGAGATGCAGACCAAAAGCTCACAACCAAATCGATCTCGGTGGATAATGCAGACAATACATCTGCAACGATCAACGTAACAAAGGTGATTGGCAGCGAGGTAGAGTTGAAGTTAACTTACACAATCCAATCAAACGGAGTTATTGAGGTGGCATACGATCTAACAAAAGATCCTGAGCTATCGGAGATGTTGCGTATTGGAATGCAGTGCGAGAGCTCAAACACACTCTCAAAGATCAAATATTATGGACGTGGACCATGGGAGAACTACTCGGATCGTATCGCTAGCGCGATGGTTTCGGTATACGACATGACTCCAGAGCAGATGGCATTTGAGTATGTTGTACCACAGGAGAATGGTAACCGTTGCGATGTAAGATGGGTTGCAATGCAGAACTCTAGAGGCACAGGAATGCAGATCGTCTCAGATAGCAACCTACTTTCACTATCTATTTGGGAGACTACACAGGCGAATCTATATGATGCGAAACATATCAACGAGGTTGAGAAGCTAGATGATGCCCTCACATTGAATATCGACCACACTCAAGCAGGAGTTGGAGGAACAGATAGCTGGACATTTAAGGCTCGTCCATCTGATTCAGCGCGTTTGATGAAAGATACATATAGCTACAGTTTCCAAATTGTACCTATCACATCGAAGAGCAAACCGATTGAGTTAGGACGCGAGTTCTAGAAGAGTTTTAATTGCTAAGAATAATAATGACCGTGACTCCAAATAGAGAAGTCACGGTCATTATTATTTTATTACAAAAATGTTAGGGGAGTTCTATTCGTGAGCTACAATGCGAAGCAACTCATATCCAGATGCTATAGCTGACCCCTTAGCCACACTCTTTGTATCGATATCATATACATAGACTCCGATAAAATCCTCAGCGTTTACTCCAATATATGCATTATCCTCTGTTGCAGTGAAGAGCTGTGTTGTTAGATTACCTGAGCAATATGGTAATTTTGCACCATCACAACTCAACTCAACTCGTGTATTATCCACAATATTCCAGATTGAGAAGTAACAGCTATATAGGCTTGAACTCCAATCACTACCACCTAGTGTAAGTGATGGATTCTGAGCATACAATAATACCTCATCACCTCCAAGATACTCCATAGATATTAGCTTCTCATCAAGTTCGTATAGGCCCAAATATGAAGAGTCTATCTCTGTAGTGCCAGCATTGATGCGGATAAATCCAGATTGATACTTATCGGTTGTTATATTTGTGCTATTACGGCAGCTAATATAGTAATCCCCACTCTCAGTGAAGAATGTTGTTGTCATCAATAGTTCGCCAAATGCTGTTCCAGAGGTCTGCTCAATACGAGAGTCTGTAACTGTCTTCTCAATTGACATATCAGATGGATCAATAAATGCAACACTTACATCTATGGAGATTTTAGATGTTGTCTCGGCAGTTGCAGCACGCTTAACACTATATGAGTAGATGAGCTTGCCATCTGCTTCACGATAACGTACTAATCCTGAAGTTGACAATGTGTAGCCAGCATCTACATTAGCCCATGTTAGATCATCCATATCAAGATCAAGAGTGCCACTACCTAAAATAGTCATATCTGTAGTGTTGATCTTAACCCATGCAATATCTTGATACGAGTTGATAGAGCCCATAATAACCAAAGTGTCATCGTCGATCCAATCACCGCAATATTTACGTGCTGCGAGCACAGCCCCTTCGGGAAGTTGCACCTCTTTGATTGTTGTACATAGATCATTCTCAATCTTGTACTTTCCAAATCTACCCTCAGTTTGTGGAATCTGATAGTAGTAACCATCTTTGATTAGTGTCTCATCATGGATCGAACTTGAGACATCGGCACCCACTCCTACAAAGTCTATGGTCGAATCAACATCGTCCAAACTCTCTAAAGAGCTCACTAACATGGTTGCCCCTGTACTCATTCCATCACCAGTACCATCCAACGAGACCCAAATATCGAAATAGGTATCAGAAGCCACCGTATCATCAGTAGTATCATCACCGCTATTGTCAACAACAGGGTCGTCTCCATTGTCGTCGCTACATCCAACTAAAAGAGATGATGCAAGCATCATAAGTGGCAAAATAAAATAAAAGCCTAATTTTTTCATACGTTTTTTTAATTATTATTAGTTAATGAAATATCTGAATTTTACAAAAAATGATCTCCCTGGTCTCTGCAACATATAGTTGTCATAAAGCAACATGTTGGTAAGATTATTACACTCTACAGAGAGGTTGTATTTTCTCCTTGCAAAGGAGTAAGTAGCCTCTACATTGTGTTGGTGCTGAGTTGGGATAGTCGACTTGCTAGCCAATGACCCATACCCCTCCCACGTAAGATAGAACCAATGTACGTAACTATATTCATACTTCAATCGCAACTCATCACTTTCGTTGAATATACTGAATAGCGAATAGTTAAGATCAACATTGCCATACAACCACGGTTTGTTTGGGATTTTATTTTTATAGGTGATCTGTTGTTGACCATTTGGGTAGTATTGAGTCATGCTACGCGCATCTTGATAGCTTGCATTTACAACAGCTTCAAATGATCGCCCCAAACTATATCGCATCTCCGCCTCTGCACCTATTATTCTTACATTGTCGATATTTTCATACTGCATTGTGCCATCCTCATCTCCCGATAGAACCAAGCTAATATAATCCTTTACATCGCGATAAAAGCTATTAGCTTCATAATAGAGTAGATGCTCACCGCTGCGAAGAGAGCCAAATAGTCCGAAATTGATATTGTCGCTCGACTCTGGGTTTAATGTGTAGTTTGGATAGAGCGTCGAACCATTTCCCAAAAGTTCTCGTGCGGATGGTAGTCGGTAGCTGCTCTCGTAGCTCGCCTTAAATGATAGTGCTTCACAAAGGGTAATTCTCGTCCCTGCGCCATATCCAAAATCATTAGTCGACGTGTCGCTCGCAATCTCATCAGAGCCTGTAATCCAATAATCCTCTTGCTGCTCAACATGTAAACGACTCAAATAATCCTTCACAAATAGCGTATTACTCATCCTCTCACCGAAGAGATTTTGGGTGTAGCTAAGTCCAAAGATATGTTTCGATATTCGATCGTTGGATGGAATTATATCTGGATCAACCTCATCATATTGCTTATTTCCGACACTCTCCAATTGATAGTTAAAGTTTAGGTTGTGCCAATCTCCAAGTTCGTAATCAAAATTCGACCTTACAACACTAAGCGGTCGGTTGTAATGACGCAACATTTTATCACCCTTTCTGATCTCACTTCGACCACTATTTAAATAGCTACCATCCCACGAATATATTCTAAATGCGGTGTCTATTGTCTTCGATTTGTCCCATGTGTGTGATAATGTAGCACTAACATTGACTCTATCAGATATAAATCCATCTTTGCGATATCGTGCCAAGATATTATATGCCTCCTCCTCGCGTCTAACGTCGCCATATACCGCGGTCTGAACTGATCCTGTTTGCACATCTTTTTTCACCTCTGATCGCGAAGCTGAGAGCATAAATGAATCTGTCCATTTGCGATTTTTAACTCCACCCTCGATCTGGAATAGTGCACTAAAGTAGTCATCATGGAAGCGAGGTAGATCGGTCAACACATACTCACTCTGTTCGCTATCCCAAATCTCGACATCACACATCGTGTAGTTGTTTTTTGAATACTCCACAGCAATCGTAGGGCGAATAATAATCTGACTCTTTTTGGTGACATATTGTCCCGTAATATTTGTATCGTACGTATGGAATGAGCCTGCGCCAAAAGAGAGATCCAAATAGCGTTGGTCACTATCTTTAGTGATAATGTTTATAGCACCACCCAATGCGTCAGCCCCCAAATATGCAGGAACAACACCCTTGTATATCTCCAGACGCTCAATAGTATTAATGGGAATATTTGAGAGATTCACACCTCCACCCATAGTACTGAGAGGTACGCCATCAATAAAGTATCGAATAGAGTTGCCTGATAATCCATTAATTGAGAGATCAAAATCAGAACCTGCACCCCCATCTTCGCGGATTTTCACCCCCGCACTCTTGCCGACAATCTCGCTTAGAGTACTGCTTGTATTCGATAGTTTCGCAACATCCAGAGAGTTCACTGCAAATGCACCCTCTTTGAGTAATTGGGTATCACTCTTTGCATAGACATTAATTTTATCCACCTCATACAGACTCTCCTCTAGGGTTACATTGTACTCCATATCCTCACGAAGCTCAATCATCTCAACAAAGGTCTCGTAGCCCATACACTGCACAACGATAGTCATCAACCCTCGATCGAGCTCCAAAGAGTAATCGCCGTCGCTATTCGTAGTGACAATATTTGATGTTTTATTTACACCAACGCTAGCCGCACCAACGCTCTCTCCATCTCTATTGGTGACCTTACCATAGATAAGATACTCTGCTGATATAGCCTCTATAATATTAGCTATGAACAACATGAACAATAATAAGGAGGTTATCCAGTGGCTATGCGATGTGTTTGATCTCTTTTGCATCATCTTTTTTTCTTGAACTTATCAAGGTCAAAAGAGGTGCATCAAGCATACATTCCAGAGTGGTGGTATACTCAGACACGCAGCTCTTAATCCTGAAAGCTCGTTGTTAAATAAATCGTATGATTTAGCAGGTGTTCTGACTCTCCTCCGAGGCTGTGCTCCTTCCCATTCTTTTGGCTCGAACAGTGGATTTATTGCACAGACTCACTTTGAAAATGAGGATCTACAGCTACAGGTATAGTTCCAGAATTTCACTGGATTCCCTTACATGATTACGATATATTCGTATCATTACTAAATATCCGCAAATATAGCGACAATAATTTAAAATGCAACAAATATGAGATAATATGAGATAAAACATATGTTAATGAGGGATATTTTGCATATATTTGTCATTAATCAACGTAAAACAAACTAACAATAAAAAAGTAATATTATGCAAAATAGATTCATTTTGCTATTATCGGTGCTACTATTAAGCGCGAATAGCCTATTTTCGGCTGAAGTAATAGACCTTTCGGGCGATGGATGGTATGCAATGTTGGATGAAAAGGCGGAGTGGGTTGAGGATAAACTGTACCTTCCAGCTGAATTACCAGCATTGGAGTCTCTACCTATAAACCGACCTACAGAGGGTTGGAGTAGCCTAAACAGCTCACAAAAGGCGGTGCGTGTGCCGATGACTATGGATGAGTACTTCTCGGGCGGTGTGAACACTTGGACTTATGAGGGTGTGAGTTGGGTTTGGCGCAGCTTCAATGCACCTGAAAATATTAATGATAAGTTGCTTCTGCTCAATATCTCCAAAGCGAGAATGCGTGCTGAGGTCTATATCAACCGTCGATTAGCAGCCTATGATGTTATCGGAGAGACTCCGTTTCAGTTCGACGTTAGCGAGTATGTCAAGGCGGGTGAAGAGAATGAGATCGCTGTTCGATTGACAAATCCTGGAGGCAGACGAGGATGGAACGATTCAGGAGATTGCTATTGGGGGGATTACTGCTTTGTGAGTAATGGTCGTAACTTCTCGACATTGGGCGATGTCTCTATTGAGATTGTGCCACAGATTTACATCTCGGATATATTTGTAAAAAATCTCTTGCCTGTAGATAGTCGTAAGGTTGAGGTGACTATGGAGTTGCAAAACACTACATCTGAGATAGCCCAAGCTACAATTCCAATCACAATCTCAAGCGATGCAACGGGAAAAAAGATTGCGAGCAACAAAGTATCGACAGAGTTAAAATCAGGAGTCAACACCATCACCTTTGAGGTGGTGTTGAAGCAAGCTGAACTATGGTCGCCAGATACTCCAAATCTATACAATTTATCGGCAAAGCTCAAAAATTATGAAAAGAGCGTTCGATTTGGAGTGCGAACATTCGAGGTGAAGGCTGGCAAGAGTGGCGGACATAACTACTACCTCAATGGCAAACGATTTATCTTCCGCTCGGCAATTGATTGGGGCTATTATGCTCCAACGGGCGACTATGCAACGGCTGAATTGGCTGAAAAGAGCGTAGATGCAGCTATTGCAATGCGACAGAATGGAATCTCGTTCCACCGTGCTATTGGCGATCCGTTGGTGATGAAATTTGCCGACGAGAAAGGTCTCTGCATCTACGAGGAGCAGGGTGGATTTCACCCAGCTAAAGGGCTTAATAAATTATCTGCAATTGACACCGCTGAGTTTACAGTTGGAGCTGTAAGGGAGAAGATCCGACGCATGGTTATCCGCGATCGCAACCATCCAAGTTTGATAATCTACAGCCTTAGTAATGAGGATAACATCTTCCACCGAGCACGTAAAGAGGCTCTAGAGATGATAAATGGGTTGGATGACTCTCGATTGGTTATAAACACAAGTGGACCATACAAAACCGACACAAAGATCTCTCATATTCGCCCATATGAGAGCGATATCCGCACAGATTATTTTGATGTGCACACAGCATATAATCGCTCTCCAATCTATGGCGATGATGACTTCTACCAAGAGCTACATCGCACCCATGAGTATGATGATCGTCCATACTTCTTAGGTGAGGTGAACTCTGTATCGGGACCAATAAATTGGTATAAGACCTACGCGGATATAGCGAGATCGGGAGTTGAGGGTTATGATACAAATATCTACAAACTTAACCACGACAAAATAGCCGAAGCATATGAAAAGTGGAATCTATCGCAATCTGAAAATATAAACTCACCCGATGATGTCTCGATGCAGGCAGGTCGCGGAATGATGTATGCACATGCTCGTCATGCGCAATCTATCTTGTGTAACAACATCGCTGATGGATATGCTCTAAATGGATGGACTCCAGGGCCTCAGTCGGAGGGTGACTTCTTGGATTGGTCATCTGCGATATTGGATGAGGGACGCAATATCAAAGCTCCAGCGGAGAGCTTTACATACTGGACTCGACCACTCCAGATTGCTTTGGCGCGTAAGAGTGGCAAATATTTCAAGGTCGGCGAAGAGGTTGTTATGGAGGCTAATTTAATAAACCATGGGTTGTTAGCGAATGGTAACTATACTCTGCGTTATACCGTAGACGAAACCGATTTCAACTATACAACAACCATCACAGTCGAGGGAGGAGAGTGCTACGCACAACCTTTGAAGGATATCTCATTCACCCCACAAGCGGATTGGAGAGCTGGATATATCACCCTCAAAGCTGAGCTATTGCAGGGCGAAAAGGTTGTAGCCGATGGTAGCGAGCAGATACTTCTCCAGAATCGAGAGTCATACAGAGAGCAACTATCTGATCTTAAGATCGAGGTGAAACAGTGGGATGAGGCGAGCGATATTCTGACAGAAGCAGGTGCTCAATTTATCAAAAAAGGTGAAAAAGCTGATGTTATTCTTGCAGGTGATCTCACAGCAGTATTGGGGAAGATGAGCCATGCGCGTATAAACACATGGGAGCAGTTAGAGTCTCTTTTGCGCGATGTTGAGGAGGGAGCAACATTGATAATACGTTTCGATGAGCATTGGGCTGATGCACTCTACACGGCAGGTATACTCTCTGAAAAAGTTACAGAATGGGGAGGCAACCAAACACCCGAATGGTTGGGCAATGGCTGGGGTTATTTGGATAGATTTGTAGGCTTAGAGTCGACATCTAACCACGGAACTATCGGCACAACATCGTGGGAGGTTACAGTAGATCCTCTAGGATTTTACCCATTTGAGAGTAAGTATAACACAATAGCCCACGGACTCTATATGTCTCGCCCATGGTTGTGCAAAACACCAGCTATCGGCTATCGAATGAAGGAGCTGCAGCCAACACTTGCGGTAACATTAGCGACCATTAGCTATGGCGAGGGTGAGATTATATTAAATCCATGTTATTGGGTAGATGAGAATTGTGCATTTACCGACATGCTGTTCTTCAATATGATACTTAAATAATAATATTAGTGTCCGATAAAAAACAAATAAATCTTTGTAATGTGCTGTAATATAGTAGATTATATGCATTTGTGAAATCAAGGGCTTACTTTTGCTGACAGTCCCACGTGAGATACGAAATTGAAAATTTCGTCATCCTGAACTTGTTTCAGGATCTCTACAAATGATCTGAAACTATGATAGTTAGGGATCCTGAAACAAGTTCAGGATGACGACTCTTTCAGAGTCGAAACAAGGTGCCAATACAAATTGTAAACTTTTATCAGACACTAATAAAATAATAAGTAGTGTAAAACAATTACTGCCATATTTTTAACAGCACTCTTGGAGCGATATTTTTCACTATTAAATCTCAATATAGAACCACTATATTTTCGATTCAATAGCAAAAAAATTTCATCCCCAATAGCACTCTTAAAAACACACCAATAATTATTTTACCCTACTTAGTTGCATTATGGTTGCTTTTATGCTACCTCATATTTTAATTCTTTCTTTGAGGAAAAAGTTGATCGATCCAATTGATCCACGTAAGGTTCATAGTGTCCCTGCGTCGAGATTGGGTGGTGTTACATTTTTACCTGCAGTACTATTTTCAGTTTGGTTCGTTATTGCTCTGACAAATATTATACCATCTTTTATATATCCAACAATAGATATTACGGTAAAGGTAATATTAGTGAGTTTAGCACTATTAATGCTATTTTTAATCGGTATATATGATGATATTATTGGGGTGTCGTATCGTTCGAAGTTCTTTGTACAGATCTTTGCTGCGATATTGGTTGTGGTATCGGGTACATATTTCAAAACTCTGCATGGTTTTTGCGGTATAGAGGAGATACCAGTTTATGTTGGTATACCTATAACAGTATTCTTTTATGTCTTTGTAACAAATGCGATAAATTTGATAGATGGTATTGATGGTCTAGCATCAATGCTCTCCATTATGGCTCTTGCAGTGTATGGTTGCCTATTATACAGTGTTGGATTTAAGGCAGATTGTTTGGTTGCAGTGGCAACTCTAGGTGCTCTGATTCCATTCTGGTATAGCAATGTATTTGGTGTTAAAAAGGGTGTTGGGAGTAAGATATTTATGGGGGATACGGGTGCATTGGTCATAGGTGCAACTTTAGGATTCCTTGCGGTTACAGTCTGGAATATAACATTTGATGCGGTCTCGAAAGAGCCAATAGATCAGATATATTATATTTTGGCATTCACAATGTTGCTTGTGCCATGCTTCGATGTAGTCAGAATCATTATACATAGATTCTTAGATCATAAACCACTGTTTTTACCCGATAAGAACCATATTCATCACAAATTTATAGCTCTTGGGTATACTCCGAGAGGAGCGTTGTTCTGCATCATCATAATGAATTTAATATTTATGACATTGAACATACTCTTATCATATGTATTGAATTTTACATTCATCGTGATTTTAGATATTGTAATATGGATAGCTATGCACATTTTCATCTCAAAAAAAATCAAAAAAAATAATATTTAATTTATGCGAAAACTTTTATTTGCGTTTTTTATTGCTCTTTTGGCATCGTGCGCAACACAGAGACAGATCTCTTATTTTCAAGATGTAGAACCAGGCATTGTGTTTGAGTATGCTACTGGTAAAGACATCACAGTTCAGCCAGATGATGTATTGTCAATTGTAGTATCTAGCAAAAATCCGGAGTTAGCAGCACTATTTAATTTGCCGAAAGTACAACAGATAGCAGGTTCAGGAAACTCAACCTTATCATCTGTAACAACTACTGAGTTGTCGGGTTATGCTATTGATTCTCAGGGCTATATTAACTTTCCTGTAGTTGGCAAAATTTATATTATGGGTCAAACGAAAGAGGAGATTGCAGAGACTATTAAAGATGAGTTAATATCTAATGATTTGATTAAAGATCCAATAGTAACAGTTAATTTTATAAATCTAACATTCTCTGTTTTAGGCGAAGTATCTAAGCCAGGGCAGTATAATTTGGAGAAGAATAAGACTACTTTATTGGAGGCGTTGAGTATGGCTGGTGATTTAACAATTTATGGTCAGCGAGATAAAGTCTTCCTTACTAGAGATATAAATGACAGAAAAATCACCTATCAATTAGATATGCGATCTCAGGATATCTATAAGTCTCCTGCATACTATGTACAGCAAAATGATTTGATTTATGTTGAGCCTAATAAGGTTAAGGCAAACCAATCGACCGTGAATGGTAATACAGTTCAATCTACGTCGTTCTGGATATCTATAGCATCGCTGTTAACAACAATCTCTCTAATATTTATTAACTAAAGATACACTTTAAGTAATCAACAAAAATTAATGCGATATTTTAACCCTACGCACTCCAGCACCTCGGCGACTCGTTCTTTTAGTCTCATAAAGTTAATATAAGCATCGAATGGTAGCCATTGATATTTCATGAACCGCCACAATATCTCGATGATATTCAATTCAGGTGAGTATGGTGGTAAGAAGTAAATCCACAAATCAAGTTCTCTCCATTGTTCGACTTTAGCCATAAACTTTTTGCTTCGATGTATAGGTGCATTGTAACTTCTCAGCAAAGCACACCTATTACATAAATAGCTATCAGTCAACAATATGTGATTGATGTTACAATTTTATTGCTGAATTCAACCTGCAAATGCAACTGAATTGAGGTCAAGAAAC
>JBCQUC010000041.1:0-17890 GCA_047174275.1 Rikenellaceae bacterium
ACAACTCACCGCAACATTCGCCTCTCCACCTCCATAGACAACATCAAAATTGTCTGATTGCACAAATCTCTTATTCCCCTCCGTCGACAAACGGAGCAAGAGCTCGCCCATTGTTACTATCTTCATCTCTGATTTTATTTATTCAACATAATAGTTTCCACTCCATTTATAACTCTTGTCACTGATATTGATTGAATGGTGTTGAGAACCCATATCGTGAGTGGTCGTAATTACAACCATCTCATCATCGTTAATATTTGTAAGTTTAATAGCCGTGTAATCATCACTTTCGAATATTGTCTCGATATGTGCTATCTCAGGGTCACATCCCGATGTCTTTTCAATATTCAAATCGTATATGCCATGCATCGCAATTGTCGAAGCAAAGGTGTGTGTCGCCTCTCCCTCTTGACGTATAATTACCGCTGGCTCGCTACGTAGATTCATATTTGGATCATTAGCTCCCGTGCGAAGATGGAATATTGTTGCGCCATCTTGTTTCACCGTTGTTGTGGAGCTGTAGAATCTGTCATCTTTAAGCCACGTAAACGCTACATTGTCACTCTCAGCTTTTGCCTCACCCTCTTTCCAGAAGTGTTGGTATCCATCATCTGTGCCCATCGGAACAAGTGATTGTGCGGCAATAGAGCTGTCGTAGTTTGCCGCTACCAAGTGACCATTGTAGTGCAGAGCCAAATCGTATTTGTGCTGTTCGGGTGCTGTAATTCTGAATAGATCCAAAATAAAGGGTTTCGAACAGAAGCCGTTGTCTATGAGTGCTATAACTCGCTGCATAGTGGCTGATTTGTCGGCATAAGCATTTTTATCAGTAGCCGAGACAATCTGGAAATCGCTGCTCTCCAATGATACATAGTCGAACGTCGGTGCATAAGTCGACGATACTTTGTAGTTGCCATCGAAGTGTGTCTGCTCATCAATTACCACGGTGTTGTGTGCGATTGACTGCTGAGAGTATGAGTGGTTCTCAGTAGTGTATCTACCACCAGATTTTGACTCTATATTTAAGAATCGCGACGCTCCGTAGTCTGTCAATATCTCGTGCCCATTATCGTATAATGTGATGTTGAGTTTGTCGTAGTGTCCGTGTGAAAGTCCGTGCGATGTCGCTTTGAGGACTAGGCAGATGTCATTGTCACCGCTGTTATTTCGCATAATTGCTACTCCACCTTGATCGCCCTCAGCACCATCACGTAGATACATCGACTCCATCACAGCTGGCTCCTCCAAACCTGCAATCAACCCCTCGGCAGATGTCCATCCAGCCTCTGAAACGAAGAATTTTCCCTGCTCTTTTATCAAACTCAACAATCTAGGATCTTTGGTGATTGAGTATGCAACATCGAATGCTATGATTAGCTCTTGAGTGTGGAATGTCTTTAATAGTCCATCGTTGAACATCATAAGCGAACCATCATAAGAGAGTTGAATGAGAGTTGTAACCGCTTTGGTCAACACGCCATCTTTCACATTATATATATCAAGTTCGGGCTGATTATTTTGGATAGATTGCGAGAATAACATAAATGGCCATATAGAATATCGCTGATAATAAGGACCTTCCGTAAAATATCCGTCAGGTGAGAATAATTCATGAATCTGGTTAATAAAGCCCGCTGGAGTTCCATCAGCCGCCTTTCCATCTTTATTTGAACCATATAATGCTTTGTCAACTAGATCCTGATCCCTCATAGCATAACCAATCATTCCCACTCCTGCTGTCGACCATGTTCCATGATTGTGCATCCTATTAAAGGTTCTGTGGTTGTTCGGAGTGCCATTCATAAAGAATTCAGTAATAGGATAGAAGAGCTCTTGTTCGATCTTTTCGCGTTGTGTGTCGCTCAACTGATCGTAAATACAATCATATGCCACTGCTGTATGAACCAACCAAACACAATCATTTAATGTTTGCCAAAATATTTTACCTCGCACACTTGAAGTCTCAACAGGGTGCATGGGAAGCGATGGGTATATATCAGCATATTTATCCAGCATTTCGATAACAAAATCAGAGTATGCTTTATCACCAGTTAGTTGATATGCAACTCCAGCGTTATACATCGCCATGTAGTTGTCCTTGTGCTGTTCGTGTGTGTAGCCTCCAGCTTCATCCTTTGGGATTGGAACAGCAACTCCTTGCGACATTGCTTTATCAGCGCTAATGATAATTTCATCTACTGAAGAGTCGAATAGTGGTGATTTTCCACGATTGTTTTTAATCAATTCAACACTGTGTGGTGTAAGGATTAACGATGGGTGATCTTGCGCGTAAACGATACCGCAACATAGTAGTAGTAAAAGTAGAATTTTAAGTCTCATGGTTAATTTGTTATGGTTAGAAGTGGTTTGCCCTCGGTCAATTGGTCGACCAATTACAAGTATTGCAAATGTAAAAATAATAATTGGTATACCAAAATAATTTCACAACAAATTAGAGGTGATTTATATATTTTTAATAAATATGTAAATATATCATATATATACCTATATATTAATATACACAATAAGAGAATGTGAGTCATATGAAATAAAAAAAGTTGGGCCACATCGCAAGTGAGCCCAACTTAATATCTATCCACTAATACAAATAGCTACTTTCGTAACGATTTAGCGTATGTTACAACCTCGCTAAGGTGTTTTCTCATTTCGTTTGCCGCCATTTCAACATCTTGATTCAGAATGTGTTGGAATATCAGGTTGTGGGCTGCAAATGTTGCTGTGCTCACACTATCGTTGTCGCATATGTGCTCTGCACGATACATTGTCATAATATCAGGGGTTATAAATATTAGCATAGAGCTAAGAACGCTGTTCTTTGATCCAGCTGCAATCGCGCGATGATAGGCGAAGTCAGCGTTTGATCGCTCTGCTGTAGTGGCATCGGGCTTATTACAAATCTCTGTATATATATCCAATGCCTTACGTATATTATTAATGTCGTTTACATCTCGACGCAATGCACATAATCTAGCGGAGTTTACCTCCAATATAACACGCATCTCGACTAACGATGCGAAATCCGCAGCGTCGAGCTTGATAACATCAGATAGTAAGCCATCAAGCATCTGTATATCAAGCCCTATGATCACACTTCCACTCTGTGGTAGTGTTTTAATTATACCATAATTTTCAAGTGTTTTGAGCGCTTCCCTAACAGAGGATCTGCTAATATTGAACTTCTCTGAAAGGTTTCGTTCTGAAGGGAGCTTTGTATTAGGCACAAACTCGCCTGTTTGGAGCGCATGGCGTATGTATTGTATAACCTGATCCTTAGGTTTGAGTTGGTTGTTTGTTAATGATGTTTCCATAGTTGTAAATGTTTATATCGCAAATGTAGTGATAATATTTAAAATACCAACACTTTTGTGACATATATAACACAAATATATTATTAATAAAATTATAATCACACGCTTTAATCAAATAAAAATGAGATAATTATCAAAAAATAGATAGAAATATTTGGTAAACCAATTTATTTGTGTATATTTGCAATATGAAAACTGGTCAACCAATCTGGTGTGGCGGTTGTATTCAAATAAGACCAAATTATAAACTACAAAAAACTTACTATTATGAAAACAAGAAGCGCAAATTTCCTCCTAGAGAGCGAAATTAAGTGGGAAAATCCTGCACCTGGTATCACTCGTCAGATCATGGGTTACGACGGACAAATCATGTTGGTGAAGGTGTTATTTGAGGAGGGATCTATTGGAATGCCTCACGAGCATTTTCACTCGCAATCAACATATGTTGTTAGTGGAAAGTTTGAGGTTCAGATCGGTGATGAGAAGAAGATTCTTCAAGCTGGTGATGGCTTTTACATTGAGCCAGATGCTTATCACGGAGCTGTATGTTTAGAGGCAGGAATTTTAATCGACGTCTTTTCACCGATGCGTGAGGATTTCTTAAAGTAGTGAGGTTATGAAGGTTAAAAATCTTAGATGGATCGTACTTTCGCTAATAGCGTTGGTGACCATTATAAATTATCTTGATCGCGGCACTCTGAACTATATGTGGATGGTTAATCAACGCAATAGTTATGCAATTGTTGACAAACCAATGGAGGGTAGTTATAGTGCTTGTGTAGATCAAACAACTTCTAGCTATACACTTTATAATAAAGATTCGGAGGTCGTAGCTACTATTTCGAGTGCTGAGGTTGTTAGAAATTCAGATGGAACAATCGAGTATATCACAAAAGGTGGTATCGCATATGATCTAGGTTTGATTGATCCAACATCATCTCCAGATGAGCAACAGAGCCAAGGAAAGGAGATTTTGGCACTGATCACAATGTGTTTTATGGTTGCCTACGGAGTTAGCCAGTTGGTGTCGGGTAAGATCTACGACAAGATTGGAACTCGTAAAGGTTTCGCCCTATCAGTAATTATTTGGGGAGCTGCGGATGCCTTCACATCAATGGCTTCGGGAATAAAGTCACTCATCGGATTTAGAATGGGACTTGGGCTTGGTGAGGCTGGGCCTTGGCCAGGAACAACAAAGTCAAATGCAGAGTGGTTTCCAACAAATGAGCGAGCTCTTGCACAGGGAGTGTTTGGTGCTGCTGCATCGTTTGGCGGTATTTTAGCTCCGATAGCTATTCCAATTCTCTTTATTGCTTTTGGTTGGCGAGTGACATTTATTATTGTCGGTTCACTTGGAGTGTTGTGGGTTATTCCATGGTTGGTAATAAATAAAAAAGCACCGAAGGGTCATCCTTGGATTACAGACGAGGAGCATGATTATATCATCAGTGGACAGCCAGAGTGTGAGGCGACATGTGTGAAGGGAAAGAGTTGGGGTGAGTTGCTTCGTGATCGTCGTAACTATTCGGTTATTTTGGGTCGTTTCTTTATTGATCCTATCTGGTGGATGTTCGTGACGTGGTTGCCAATCTATTTGATGGAGGTTTTTGGCCTTGATATTAAGGAGATTGCAGCGTCGGCTTGGGTTCCATATGTTGGAGCAGCTGTTGGTAGTTTGTCGGGAGGTTGGTTCTCTGGAAAGTTAATCCAGATGGGTAAGAGTGTCAACTTTGCTCGTAAGTGTGCGATCTCAATCGGAGCTATCATTACGCTTCCTGCGATGGCACTTGCAGCGATGGCATCTTCGGCAACATCGGCTGTAGTGTTGATGGCTTTCATCTTGGGTGGATTCCAATTTATGATTGCTAATATTCAGACAATTGCGTGTGATCTTCACTCTGGAAAGACTGTTGGATCGCTTGCAGGGCTTGGTGGAGCGTCGGCAGTGTTGGGAGTATTGATTACTATGTATTTGGTACCATCTATCACAGCTGGTGGCAATTGGATTTTGTTCTTTGCGATGGGCGGATCGCTCATACCACTATCGTTGTTATCGGTATTCTTGTGTGCTAGAAAGATTGAATCTATAGAGGATTAAATATAAATAACATTTTAAAATAAAAGATTATGAAATTAGAGTCAAAAGTAGCTATCGTAACAGGTGGCGCAAGAGATTTGGGACGTGCTATCTCAGTAAAGTTGGCAATGGAGGGTGCGAAGGTTGTTGTGAATTATTTTGACAATGAGGCTGATGCAGTTGAGACAGCAGGGATGATTAGTGCAGTTGGCGGTGAGTGTATCACGGTTCAAGGTGATATGACTAAGGCTGAAGATGTGAAGGTGTTGGTTGAAAAGAGTAGAGAGGCGTTTGGTGATGTTATCGATGTCTTAGTCAATGTAGTGGGAGGAATTGTTGGTCGCAAGGCGATCACAGAGCAGGATGAGTCGTGGTACAACTTTTTGATGGATGTTAATATGAAGAGTTGTTGGTTGTGTACACGTGAGGTTGTTCCATTTATGACAAATGGAGGCTCTATCATTAACTTCTCATCACTAGCAGCACGCGATGGTGGTGGCCCAGGAGCATCAATGTATGCTACAGCTAAGGGTGCAGTTATGGTGTTTACTCGCTCAATGGCTAAGGAGTTGGGACCTAAGGGTATCCGATGCAATGCAGTAGCTCCTGGAACCATCGCTACGTCGTTCCATGATCGTTTCAACACACCAGAGAATAGAGAGAGAATGAAGGGTATCTATCCACTTCGTCGTGAGGGTGACACTGGTGATGTTGCAGATCTAATTGCATTCCTTGCAGCCGATGATTCGGACTACATCACAGGAACAAACATCGACATCAATGGCGGTGTATTCTTCTCATAGATGATCATATATCTATGATTTTCAGATTGTCAGCCACATATACCACAATGTGGTTGACAATCCTAACCCTTAATAACTTAAAACCTATGAAACATCTAACTACCCTAAAGAGAGCTTTCAGTTTGCTTTGTATGCTGTTTGTCTTTCAAACCACATTTGCTCAGGTAGAGATTACAGGTCGTGTAGTCAATGAGCAGGGTGAGTCTCTTATTGGAGTTACTGTTATGGTCGAAGGCGGTACTCAAGGTACTGTGAGCGACATTGATGGTAATTTCAATCTTAATGTTCCATCAGAGGAGTCATCAATTGTTATTTCGTATATCGGATATGAGGCACAGACACATGGAGTTGGAGCACGTACAAATTTCAATATTGTACTTATCGAAGATTCAAAAACTATCGACGATGTAGTCGTTGTTGGATATGGTGTTCAGAAGAAGTCACACTTGACAGGTTCTGTATCGAAATATTCTAACGAGAACATGGCCGATATGGCAGTTACTAGCGTCGACCAAGCGTTGCAGGGTCGTATTGCTGGAGTAAACATCACTAATACCACATCAGAGGCTGGTTCGTCACCTCAAATCCGCGTGCGTGGTATGGGTTCAATTAGCGCGAGCAATGAGCCATTGGTTGTAGTTGATGGTTATCCATCATCGGATGGTCTTGCAATGGTAGACATGAATGACGTTGAGTCAGTGGAGGTTCTTAAAGATGCTGCATCGGCAGCGATTTATGGATCTCGTGGAGCGAATGGAGTAATCATCGTGACTACAAAATCTGGAAATGTACAGAAACCTAAATTCTCGGTAAAAGCATATACAGGAGTAAAATCGGCTTATGCCTTGCATGATATGATGTCGACTGACGAATATCTTACTATGTTGTATGATGAGGCAGACAAAGGTGGTTCATCGGTTGGAACACAGCAGAGATTGTGGGACTCTTTCGGATGGGAAGATACCAATTGGCAGGAGCTTGCTATGAACGACAACGCTAGAATCAGTAGTGTATCACTCGGCGTTTCGGGAGGTAAGGGTGACACTAAATATTATCTATCAAGTAGCTATACTTCGGATGATGGTATCATGTTGAATAGTACATATGACAAGTTCAACGTACGTTTCAAGTTGGACACAAAGCTGTCTGACGCAGTTAGCATTGGTGTAAACATGGCACCAACATACTCAAAGAAAGAGTCAAACACAGCGGGATTCATCGATTTCGTAAGAACATATTCATGGATGCCACTATATCACAACGAGGAGTCAGCAGCCTTGACTGGAAAAGAGGTTGGAGACGATGTTCAAGGTCGTGACTTCAACTCATGTGATTTCTCATACATCGATGATGATGGTGTAGAGCAGTTTGTAGAGGGCCAGAGTGCATGGGGAACTTCAAATAACAACCCATACTACAAGATGATGAATGATAGGCGTTACTACTCAACATATGCACTTCAGACATCTGCATATCTTGATATTAAATTTACAGACGATCTTACATTCCGCACATCGAACGGTTTCTATGTGAAGAAATATGGTCAGGAGCGTTATCACAATGCAAATACATCGAGCGAGGGAGATAGTAACTACGCATTACTTTATGATCAATTCATGGTTGATTTGTTGAGTGAGAATACTTTGAACTACAATAAAGATTTTGGTAAGCACTCTCTATCTGCCCTTGTTGGATATACAGCAAATACTACAAGCTATGACTATTCGCAGATCTATGGAACAGGATTCCCAACTGATTTAGTTCCTACACTAAACGCAGCAACTAGCATCACATTGACCGATGAGGATGGTGATCGTGTGACATACTCTGAGAAAGAGGAGGAGGTTTTGGTCTCTTTGTTGAGCCGTGTATCTTATAGCTATGATGATAAGTACTTGGCATCTGTATCTCTTCGTGCCGATGGTTCTTCTAAATTTGGACCAGATAACCAGTGGGGATATTTCCCTTCAGCTTCTATCGGATGGCGTGTTACAGAGGAGCCATTTATGGAGAATGTAAACTTCATGAATCAGCTTAAGTTGCGTGCTAGTTGGGGTATCACAGGTACAAACGATATTGATAACTACGCAGCATATAATACTCTTTCAGGATCTGATTACACATTTGGTGCGTCATCATCTACAGTAACAGCAGGTTTGACAAATACTAGCTCAACTCTTGGTAACACATATATCAGTTGGGAGCAGACAGAGGAGTATAACTATGGAGCAGATATGAGTTTCTTAGGGTCACGTATCAACTTCTCGGTAGACTACTACTACTCTATAACAAAGAGTATGTTGTTGGAGCAGCCTACAGTTGCTTATACAGGATATACAAACTATTGGAACAACATTGGACGTGTTAGAAATAAGGGATTTGAGTTTGACATTAGTACATACAATATTGTAACCCCTAATTTCCAATGGAACACAAACCTTAATATATCATTCAATGATAACAGACTTATTGAGTTAGGTGATTCTCAGACAGAGTTGTTGTCTTATGGTGAGCGTAGTGAGATCTACATAGCTCAAGTTGGAGGTCCATCTATCCAATTCTACGGTTATGAGACTGACGGAATATGGCTTTCACAGGATCAGATCGACAATAGCGGTCTTACATTCGCAGTTGGAAATACGCCGGTTGCAGGAACTTTGAAGCTAGTAGACCAGAATGGTGATGGAATTATCAATGCCGACGACCGTACAACGCTAGGTACTCCATTTGCAGATTATACATGGGGTCTTACAAATACATTCAAGTATAAGAATGTTGATTTATCATTCCAGCTTTATGGTTCGATGGGTGGTCAAGTGATGAATGGTGATGTTTACTACTCTGAGATCAAGAAGTTCAACACAAACTTCACAACAAATCGCTTTATTTCTGAGGAGTACCCGGGTGATGGTAAAACACCTACATTCTCTACTAGTGGTTTCACAGCTTGGGAGCTAACAGATTATCTTATTGAGGATGCCTCATATATGACTCTTCGTGACCTTACAGTCGGATATACATTTGGCAAGAAGGTTCTTGAGAAGATTCATTTGAGCAAATTGCGTGTCTATGCAACAGGTCAGAATCTATTCTATCTATGGTCGAATGACTATACAGGTATCAACCCTGAGGCTCGTAAGACAGATAGTGAGTACTCGTCGTCGCTTGTTAGTGGTTATCAGCGAGGTGTCTATCCAATCAGCAAGACAATCACGTTTGGAGCAGAGGTTAATTTTTAACTAGGAACATTTAAAACTAAAGATTATGAAACTATATAAGTATATATCTATGTTGTTGTTAGCCTCTGTTGCGAGTTGTACAATCGAGAGGCTACCAATATCGGAGCCCAGTGAGGATACTTACTTTAATGATGCGGACGAGGTTGCAACAGGTCTTGTGGCGTGTTATGCAGGTCTTCAAGAGCCAATGAAGTATGAGTGGCAACTTACCGAAATGCGTTCGGATAATACTCGCGTGGAGCTGTTAACATCTACTTCGACTGCAACTTCGAGAAATATCGAGTTCGATAAGTGTGCTGTAACAACTACTAATGAGTCGGTTTATGACTATTGGGTTGGAACATATAAAAATATCTCAAATTGCAACACGGTGCTCGATGCTATGGGTGTTGTTGATGACGAGGATGAGGCAAATGAGTTGGAGGGTCAAGCTCGATTCATACGTGCATACCACTATTTTAATTTGGTGCGTCTATTTGGCCCTGTATTTATTATCGACACTCGTATCTCGGCTCAGGAGGCTTTGGAGTACTCTCGTAGCCCAGTGAGCGATGTTTATGAATTTATTATCAATGATTTGGAGTTGGCAGCCGATATGTTGGAGGATGTAGTTTATGATTCGGGCAACGAGGCGCGTGTCACTACATGGTCGGCAAAGGCTCTACTTGGAAAGGTCTATATGACTTTGCAGGATTACTCTACAGCAAGCAGCTATTTGTCAGACGTTATCACTAATAGCGGTCACGAGTTGGAGGCAACTTACGAGGATGTATTCTCGATCAGCAATGAGTGTAACAACGAGATTCTCTTTACTATTCGCTACACTTCAGGAGGTCTTGGTCTAGGTAGTCCATTTGGAAACTGGTTCGCACCAGAGCAGAGTGGTGATCTAGTCATTGCAAATGATGGAAGCAGCTACAACTATCCAACATCTATCATCATTGCAGCTCATACAGTAGCTGAGGAGGATACAGCAGCAGGAACAGATGCTGTCTATGATCTACGTAAAGATACAAGCGTTAAAGAGGGATATTTCAAGGATGAGAGCACATGGATTGATGATGCATATGTAAATAAGTTCATCTCGCCTGTTACAAATGATGAGGATGGAGATAAGGATTGGCCAATTATCCGCTATGCAGATGTGATTTTGCTATATGCCGAGGCTCTTAATGAGTTGAATGGCCCTTCGGCTGCAATCCCATATATCAATATGACTCGTGCACGTGGAGGTCTTGATAATCTTGATGCTTCGGATTACACAACAAAGTACTCTATGCGTATGGCACTTGAGGATGAGCGTCAGGTTGAGTTCGCATTTGAGAATCAGCGTTGGTTCGACCTAGTTCGTACAGATCGTGCATGTGAGGTTATCAATCAAGGTTTCATTGATGATCTTTTCTATGCAGAGTCAGCAGAGGATGGTGATGATATGAATATTCAGACTGTGACTGAGAATGCTCTCTTGTTGCCAATCCCTCAAGAGGAGATTGATGCGAATCCAAACATTACTCAGAATGCAGGTTACTAACCAATAATACTAGGTCATTATGAAAACAATAAATTATATAAAGGCTCTTTTAACTTGCCTTCTCTGCGCGCTCTTTATGAGTTGCAACGAGGATATTCTCCTTACGACAACCACCGTTGAGGATCCTGTAATAACAGGTTTCACGCCACAATCGGGTGAAGTGGGTACGGAGGTTACAATATATGGTGAGAATCTACAAATCACGAAGTCAGTATCGTTTGGTGGTGGAGATGCTCCTATTAAATATCGTATTAGTGAATCACAGATTATTGTCTCGGTGAGTGCAGATACTCGTAGTGGTGCGATTCAGGTTGTAAACAATTTTGATACTACAGCAGATTATAGTGCTGAGACATTTACGGTGACATATAAAACACCTGTGGTGAGCTCGATGGATTTGCCAGTTGTTGGAGAAGAGCCTACAGAGACAAATGTTACCAATGAGATGTGGGCTGAGAGTGGCCAGATGGTGGTCTTTTATGGTTCGGCACTACACTTTGTTGACGAGGTGTTGTTTGGCGAAAAACCAGGAACAATAATCACACAACGTAGTGATGAGTTGGTAGTTGAGGTTCCACTCCTAGATCTCTCTTCTGATATTACATTATCTCTTACATACTATGATGGATCAAAGGATACAGCTGTTGATATGGGTCTTTTCCATGTAATTGTGCTTGCTCCTGCTATCACATCGGATATTCCATCATCATTAGAGAAGTATTCGCCAATAACACTTACTGGTGTTAATCTGGATCTTATCAATAGCTTGTATGTTGAGGATGAGAGTGGTAATACGGTGTCATTAAGATTTATAAGTAAGAGTTCTACATCAATTACAGTTGATATATCTACTAGCTTCTTCGAGGCATCATTCACAGGTACACTTATCGTGAACTACAACGAAGTGAAAGAGTTAGCAGAGAACTTCACACTTATCGCAGATCCAAACGAGCCACGTTACTCGACATATACAAACATCTATATGGATGGTCGTTCGACAAACTGTGGAGCTACTGATAAGGCATTCTTGGATTTGGAGACAGGTATTGTTTATGATACAGGTGGAGTGCTAAATGTTTATTCAGGAATCGACATCATGTTCTATGATCAGACAGGATATGCACAGTTATATGGAGCTCACAACTCATCAAATACTTATAAGAACTATAAGTACAACGGAACTGCTCTTAATGAGTTGATCACAGATTGGAGCTCTACAGCAGCACAGAACACCGTGAAGTTCAGTACTCTTGATCCAAGTGAAGAGACGCACGCAGCACTTATCGCAGCATACGAGGCTGGAACAATAGTATACTTGAGCGTTGATGACGATGGCGTGGCACTGGATGAGATGATCGCAGCGATCGATGCTCCAAGCACTAGCTCACCAAAGGTATATACATCACTTAGTGCATATGCTTCAGATTCTATCTCGCCAGATACATATTGCTACGTATTGGTTCAGAGAACTACTCCAGATATTAAGTATGGTATCATTAAGTTGACATCATTTAGTTTGAACGACGCTGGTACACATGGTTACTCAGTAACATTCGATTGTATCTGGTCACTATAAAATAGAGTTACACATTTGTTCTTTCATTAGGTTTAGGTTTTAGTTTGGTTGTTGGGAGGGGTGTCTCGTGTAACTGTGTGATACCCCTCTTTTTTAATACTAAAATCGTGTGAGAGAGAAGAAAAACATTATAGCAGTGAGGAGAGTAAATTTAATCATAGCGTTTGCAGCTACAATAATTAGTTGTGGTGCTTCGGAGTCGACAGAGCTGATTTCAGATGTCGAAGATAGTGAGAGCGAGAGTACAACGGTGCTAGCGACACATTATGTCTCGTCGGCCGAGGAGCTGGATGAACTAGATGATTTGGTGGCGAGCGATGTTGTTGTGTGGCGAAGTGGAACATATAATGACGAAATAGTAAAATATTCGGGTTCAGCAACATTGATGGCTGAAAAGGATGGTGAGGTGGTATTTACTGGTGAGTCGTATATGATCATAAGTGGCACGAATGCTACAATTCGAGGTTTTAAGTGGGATAACCCGACTCCTGTATCAGGCAAGCCGATTATCAAGCTAAATTCGGGGAGTAGTAATTGTAAGGTCGAGGAGTGTGTTATAATTGGATCAAATCTCAACTTAGACCCCGATACCGATACAAAGTGGGTATCGTTATATGGAACGCAACACAGTGTGTGTAATTGCTCTTTTATAGACAAACGAAATATCGGAACTACATTTGTTGTCTGGTTCGAAGAGGGTGTAACGCCCAACCATACGATTGAGAATAACTACTTTACGCGTCCTCAAACAATCGAGGATGATGATGGAAGTGCGACAAACGGTCAAGAGACGATACGTATCGGAACAAGTGATTGGTCGATGAGCTCGGGCGAGTGTACTGTTAGAGGGAATCATTTCCACAACTGTCACGGAGAGCGAGCTGAGATAATATCGAACAAATCGTGCGATAACCTCTATGAGGAGAATCTATTCACCGAGTCGATGGGAACTTTGACTCTGCGACATGGTAACGACTGTATTGTGCGAAACAACTACTTCATTGGTGAGGGGATGAGCTCTTCGGGAGGTGTCCGTATAATCGGTGAGGGTCATACGGTGGAGGATAACTATATGGAGTCTTTGATGGGTGACAACTACACCTCTTCGATATGTATTGTGAGAGGTGAGGAGGATGCCGAACTAAGTGGTTATTGGCAGGTGAAGGATGCTATGATTAGTGGTAATACTATTGTCGATTGTAATGTGGGCATCACCTCAAATTATGGAGCTCGATCCACAATGACAATGGCTGTTATAACTACTACGGTAAGTAATAATACGATCATAATGTCGTCTGAGAAAGATTATTCGATCTATAATATAACGTCACCTGAACCTGACATAACATGGATTGACAATATGATCTATAGTGGAAGAGAGTTGGGGGTTGATCTTCCAACTCTAACCACAATGCCAAGCTATACGCGACCGACCAACCAAATAGAGAGCATAATAGCAACCGCTGGTGCAAGTTACTACGAAAAATAAACCATAAAACTACTAACAAATGAGTAAAATTAAAAAATTATTCGCTATCATGATGCTGCTTTTATGTAGTGGAGCAACATTGTGGGCAGCGGAGTATGCTGTATCACTAGATGAGGTAGCTGCCACTCTAAAGCAAGCTGAGGCAGGCGATAAAATTATTGTTAAGAGTGGCACTTACTCTGATATAGAGTTGAAATGGGCTGCTACTGGAACTGAGGCATCTCCAATTACAATTATGGCCGAAGAGCCAGGAAGTGTAAAGATCGAGGGTGCATCATCGCTGCGCTTTGCAGGTGAGTGGCTGGTTATTGATGGTCTTCATTTCTGCAATGGAACGCAGCCTTCGGGAGCTGTGATTGAGTATCGCAATGGGCAAGAGGTGGCGTATAATTGTCGAGTAACGAATTGTGTTGTCGAGAATTACAACCCTGAATTTAGAGCCGATGCCAATAGCTATGTGGTGTTGTATGGCCGTTATAACCGTTTCGACCACTCGTCGTTGGTTGGTAAAAAGAGCTTGGGTGTAACGATGATTGTGATGCTCAATGAGGAGCGTAGCCAGAAGAATTTCCACCGCATCGACCACAACTACTTCGGTCATAGACCAGTATATGGATCGAATGGAGCTGAGACATTCCGTGCAGGAACTTCACACCAAGCCTACTCATCATCAAATACAATAATCGAGGATAATATCTTTGAGCGTTGCAATGGTGAAGTGGAGGTTGTCTCGATCAAATCGAGCGATAATATCATTCGTCGCAATACATTTATCGAGTCTGAGGGTGTTCTAGCGCTTCGCCATGGAGATCGCAATGAGGTCTACGAGAATCTATTCTTGGGTAACGGAAAGCGTAATACGGGTGGTGTTCGTGTAATCAATGCCGACCATAAGGTATATAACAACACCTTTGTGAATGTCGCTGGAACACGTTTCTTCTCTGCTTTGGCGTTGATGAATGCAGTGCCTAACTCACTTCCTAATCGCTACTGTTTGGTTGAGGATGTCGAGATTCGCGACAATAAATTCTATGATTGTGCAGTTGTGGAGTTCGGTACAGGTGCCGATAACGAGCGTACTTGGGCTCCTGTGAGGGTGCTTTTCGAGGGTAACCAGATCTCAAATGAGAATCTTGATACTCCATATTTCAATGTTAGCTCAGTCGATGGTATTACATTTAAGGATAATGTAGTTAGCTTAAGCGAGAAGTATAGTGCCGAAGGATTTAAATCAAAGAGTATCAAGCCATTTGAGATGCCATCAGAGGAGTCAATCCGTGAGGGTAAGGGTGCATCGTGGTGGAGTGAGACAAAGGTTGAGGTTCCTGCATCTCCAAATGTATACTCTGCAAGTGCTGGCGATGATCTCCCTGCAATCGTGGCAGCGGCTGAGCCATTCTCGGTTGTTGAGTTGGTAGATGGTGGGGGAGACTATCCGCTTCAAAAGGCGATGGTTGTTGATAAACCACTCACTATTCGTGCAAAGGTGGGGCTTGAGTCTCGTCCGATCATCCGATTCAACGGTACGAGTTCTGATAATATGATCACTATTGCCGATGGCGGAGATCTAATTTTGGAGGGTATCGGATTTAGTGGAGTCTTGGAGCCAGGTAAATCTTTGGCTAGTGCAGGTGTATCGTCTGATAAGATTATGATTGAGTGCTATAATTTGTATGTTGACAATTGTGAGTTTGTCGACTTTAACGAGGGTCGCTTCTTCTCAATTCGTGGAACGAAATCGACATTTGCACAGAAAATTGTTATCAAAAATACACAATTCCGCAATTTGTCGGGTGATGCCATCAACTTCGCTTCGGAGCGAGATGATATTGGTCGATATAATGCTGAGGATATGTTGATTGAGAATTGTTCGTTCCAACGCCTTTTGGGTATTCCGATCAATATCTATCGAGGTGGAAGCGACGAGTCGACGGCTGGGCCATTTGTTGTGATTCGTGGATGTAACTTCGAGGATAGTTGTAACCGCGAGCGTGGATCTGCAATTCGCATGATGGGGCCTCAGTGGGCACGTATCGAGGATTGTAACTTCTCTAATAGTGGCCGTGGAGCTTTCTCGGTTCGTCTGGATGAGACTAATTTTGAGGATGTTAAAGTCTCTCATTGTAACTTCTACAACTCGGGCGGAGTGCTATCAATGACTGGTAAGGTTGTCGAGGGTGAGCTTACGGAGATTGAGCCACAATATACAGATCCTGAGGCGTTTGACTTCTCGATCGCAGAGGGTTCTGAGTTGTATAACATGGGAATAGGTATAATCAAGTAAGATAGATTATAATAATAAAAACGGTTGCCACTTCAAAATGGCAACCGTTTATTTTTTACTTATTCAATTTGTAGTAGAGCACATTGTTTATTGATGCTATATTATTTACATTCTCACCATCTCCTCCAACCTCTTGGCCGATCTTCATCGCCATATCGCTATATCTCTGATCATCAAGTCGCTGGCCAGCGTGGTATAGAATGATTGCGCCTCGATTAGGTGTGAAAGGTTTGATCTGCATATGTGGCCACTCCTCTGGATTTTCGTAGTATGGCAATACATAATCGACCGCCATCTTCATCGATCGTCCATTCTCTCCGACATATCCCCAAACATCGACACCAACCTTCTGAGCCATAATGTCCGAGAGGTTCACAGCCTCCAACGCAAATGTGGTGTAGTGCAGACCCAAAGTGCGAGCCAACTCATGTGGCAACGAACCATCCTCGGCAACTTGAAGTGAGAAGCGTGGGAGCTGCTGCTCGATGATTATCTCGCGAAGATAGTCATAGTCACCCGTATACATAACTGCCATTTGGTGTATTACCTCATACCAAAGTCCATGGTTATTTGGTGAGTTGACCTCCGTAACGCCATTGACACTATTCTCCAACCAATATGCAAATGCCTCTGCCCAACGTTTGAGAGCTTTCTCATCTTCATCGCTCCAAGACTCAGAATCAACAATAATCTGAGCGGCGTTCAATCCAGTCATAAATCGTCGAGAATCAATAATGCCCGTGCCTCGTATCTTCTCCATTCCAGGGACATATTGTGCATAAGTCATATTTGGATTCATCCCTTTTGTGTGGTCTAAGAACCAAGTTCTGATCAACTCAGCAGCCTTGGCCGCATACTTCTCATCTTGACTTAAATAGTACATGACGGCGAGTGATTGCACCGCTTTGCCAAATAGATCTCCTCGCTCACGTTCGTGATATTCATACACCTCTGGATTGCGATTGCCATCATCCCTTATATATGGTACACCACCCTCAACGTTAGGATCTGGCCACCAATATGGCGATAGCGAGATGTAATCTCTTGGGTCGCGACTAGGAGCAAAATGGATCTTGTCGTCGACTATTGATAGCGGTTGCATCGTTAAATATTCGCTATCCGTATAACTCTTCAGAGCGATGTAGTGATCCATTATCAGAGGATCTTCATTTAGGATTGCTTCGCGAGCATCAATGAGCAGCTGATCGTCATAGTAGAGCGAAATTACTTTGTCGTCATTGACCTGTGAACAGCCTGCGATAAGCGTCGTAAGCCATGCCACATTTAATAAAATGCGTTTCATATAGTTTAATTATAAGTTAGGGTGGGTTCTAATTTTTCTTTTTTACTTCAAAATTTAGGACAAGAACCCGTAACGTCCTAAATTAAAGCATCTATTTAATGTCAAAGTTATATAAAAAAGTTCAATAAATCAAACTTTTTTTTTGAAATCTATCTATCTATCTATCTATCTATCTATCAGTGGTTTAATTCTAAATAATTTTCAATCTTACAATCTGCTCAAAACGACACAGATTGTAGGTCAAGTTGATAAGTCCAAT
>JBCQUC010000042.1:0-17881 GCA_047174275.1 Rikenellaceae bacterium
TTGATCGAATGATATTGATCCCATAGATAATAACTTGTGAATGAATACACAAAGTTAATATCTTTCTTGCAATTTTCATCATTCTGGGTGACTTCTGGTCATGTGGGTTTCATAATATCAAAAGTTTATTCCATTACATAATTTACGTTACGCAAATATCGTAACAATATTTCGGAAAAGCAAATTTTATTAGATGTAATCTGCATAAGTGTTTGTTTTGTTGTTGATTATTTAAGAGGCTGTCCTAAACTTTCGTTTTTGGACAGCCTCATAATAACCCTTGGGTATCTGTTATGATGTGACGTTTGCGCCCTTTAATCTTCTTGCCACCATCAACACCTCGCTCTTCGCCTTCGCTTCGAGTGGTCTTAACACTCTGTGAATCAATAACACCAACGCTTGGCGATGATCTGCGACCTTGTTTGCGACGTAGGCATTTGCATAAAACATCATTTATATCCTCAAAGACTCCCTCTCGACTCCATTTCTGAAAATAGTAGTGAACGGTGTTCCACGATGGGAAGTCGCTCGGTAGCATTCGCCATTGGCAACCGGTCTTTAAAAGGTATAAAATAGCATTGAAAATATCTCTCAAAGAGTGTTTGCGTTTGCGAAAGTCGCCAATTATTCGTAATATTGTATCGTATTGGTTGTCAGTCAAGTTTGTTGGGTAATTCTTTGCCATTCTTTATAGTGTAGTGACCATAAAGATACAAAATATCTCGCAATTAAACAACTGACAACCAGTATTTTAAAGCACTAAAACTTAAACAGTTTCTAATATTTTTTCACTTATCGTTGTGTCGAGATCACAATTCCCACCCCCGAAAAGATCAGTGCCGCGAAGATAATCGTTGTTAGTCGCAGTGTGTCGAGCCCCATACAGACCGAAATCGCCACCGCCACCGTAGGTTGCACATAATAGTATATGCTTGTCACCGTTGGCGAGACCTTCTTTAGAGCACTTGTCAACAGCAGGTTCGGGATATATGTTGGCATAAATACCAGATACGCTATCGCTAACCATATATGAATAGTATATTTTGAGGTGTCGACATTCATCAATGAGTCGAGTCCAAAGGGTGTCATCACAATTGCGGTGACACAGAACATCCACCTAAGCAGCGTCATCGGCTCATACTTTTTGAGAAGCCCCTTGAACCACACCATATAAACAGCCGATATAAAGGCACACAACAGAATCAAGATGTTACCCACCATTCCAGAGTCGCTGTGAGAGTTTCCTCCTCCCGACAATACAACTCCAATAGCACCACCTAACCCCAACAATATACCCATCGCCTTACGCCCCGAGAATCGCTCGACACCTGCAACAACCGAGATCACAAGCACTGCAACAGGTGCTAGCGAGGAGATTATCGATCCATCCACCGAGGAGGTTAATGAGAGCCCAAAGAGCAACATCCCCTTTCTTAGAAGCGCAATCAATAATGCCGCACCAACTATCGCCATCATATCCTCTTTTTCTACATGGTCGCGTTTCGAGCTCAACAGCGATGTTAGCGACATAAGTGCCGTAACAATAACTGTCGCTGTGAAGAGCGGCAGAGGTTTAATGTGACTTGGCATCACTAGATTATAGAGTGGATATGAACATGCCCATATAAGGTTGCATGTGAGGAGTTCGATGTGTGCTGTTATATTTTTCATGGAGTGCTTTTGAATATATGTTATTCGCAAAATCCATGCTAGAGCCTCCCATACAAAACAAAAAAGAGAGACCCTAAAAAAGCCTCTCTAAAGTATGTGATCTTTTTTTATTAGTGTCTGATAAAAATATCCTAGCAGTCCCACTTGAGATACGTTCCGTAAGGAACGTCATCCTGAACTTGTTTCAGGATCTCAGCAAACGGCAATATTGCCAATATAATACACTAATAGACAATAGCTTAATCAACAATGCAGAGATCCTGAAACAAGTTCAGGATGACGAAATTTTCAATTTCGTATCTCAAATGGGACTGCTGAAAAGTTTTGCCAAATATTAATTGTAATCTATTCGAACTACATCATACCAGGCATTCCGCCACCGCCCATTGGAGGCATAGCTGGAGCATCTACCTTCTGCTCTGCCAATACACACTCTGTTGTTAGGAACATCGAAGCGATCGACGCTGCATTCTCCAACGCAACACGCGACACCTTTGTAGGGTCGATGATTCCAGCTGCCAACATATCCTCGTAACGGTCATCACGCGCATTGTAACCAAATGCCGCCTCGCCCTCACGAACCTTATTCACAACAACAGAACCCTCGCCTCCAGCGTTATTCACAATTTGGCGAAGTGGCTCTTCGATTGCACGCTTCACGATCTGAGCTCCTGTAGTTTGATCCTCGTTGTCGCCTTTGAAGCCCTCCAAAGCATCGATTGCACGGATGTAAGCAACACCACCTCCAGGGACAATACCCTCCTCAACAGCGGCACGTGTAGCAGCCAAAGCGTCATCCACACGATCCTTCTTCTCCTTCATCTCGACCTCGGTCGCTGCACCTACATATAGCACCGCAACACCACCAGCCAACTTAGCTAGACGCTCCGCCAACTTCTCCTTATCGTAGTCCGATGTAGAGACCTCGATCGAAGCCTTGATTGCAGCTACGCGAGAGTCGATCGCCTCCTTCTGACCAGCACCATCAACGATCACTGTGTTGTCTTTGCCTAGAGTAGCCTTCTCTGCTGTTCCCAACATCTCGAGTGTAGCATCCTCCAAACGCATACCCTTATCTGCCGAGATAACTGTAGCTCCCGTAAGAACTGCGATATCCTCCAACATCTCCTTGCGACGATCGCCAAACCCTGGAGCTTTGCAAGCTGCAACCTTCAACGCACCGCGAAGTTTATTGACAACAAGAGCCGAAAGTGCCTCACCATCGACATCCTCAGCGATGATAAGAAGTGAACGTCCGCTCTGAGCAACTGGCTCAAGGATCGACATCAACTCCTTCATTGTTGAGATCTTCTTATCGGTGATTAGGATATATGGCTTCTCCATCTGAGCCTGCATCTTCTCTGTATCTGTGATAAAATAGGCCGAGATATATCCGCGGTCGAACTGCATTCCCTCAACTACATCTACGTAAGTCTCTGTTCCCTTAGCCTCCTCAACGGTGATTACACCCTCGCTATTTACCTTTGCCATAGCCTCAGCGATCAACTTTCCGATTGCGGTGTCGTTGTTTGCCGAGATTGTTGCTACCTGCTCGATCTTTGCGATATCTGTTCCAACATTTTGGCTCTGTGCACGAAGCGAACCTACCACCTCAGCTACAGCCTTGTCGATTCCGCGCTTTAGATCCATTGGGTTTGCACCCGCTGTAACATTCTTGATACCAACTCCGATGATCGCCTGAGCGAGAACTGTCGCTGTTGTTGTACCATCTCCTGCATCATCATTTGTCTTAGATGCCACCTCGCGTACCATCTGTGCACCCATATTTGCAAATGGATCTTCGAGCTCTACCTCCTTAGCTACCGTTACACCATCCTTTGTGATGTGTGGAGCACCGAACTTCTTGTCGATAATTACATTGCGACCCTTAGGTCCAAGTGTCACCTTTACTGCGTTGCTTAGTGCATCAACACCCACCTTTAGAAGCTCACGCGCCTCTACATTATATTTAATCTCTTTTGCCATTGTCTTATTATCTCTTTTTTATTACTCAACTACAGCCATTATATCCGACTGCTTCATCATCAAATAGTCGACACCATCGACCGAGATCTCCTGACCTGCATACTTGCCATAAAGCACATGGTCGCCAACTTTAACCTCCATTGTGATATCGCTTGTGCCTGGGCCTGCTGCGATCACCTCTCCCTCAAGTGGTTTCTCCTTTGCTGTCTCTGGGATAAAAAGTCCTGATGCTGTACGCTCCTCTGCCGCCTTTGGCAATATTAGGACGCGATCTGAAAGTGGTTTTACTGTCATAACTCTCTTTATATTATTTTAATTTAAGTTTTATCTGCGTTTGTACTCTTTTACTTCAATCGGTGTGCCAAACTTTTTTTGACAGTATTTGGCGCATTTTGACTGCCAAGGGGGCTATTCACATATGACAGAATGACAAAAGTGTAAAATTTATCATATTTTTCTTGGTAGGTCAAAAAAATATTTATATATTTGCAAACCGAAACGAGAGAGTTGTTTCGAATATGGTGGGGGTAGCTCAGTCGGTTAGAGCGTCGGATTGTGGTTCCGAAGGTCGTGGGTTCGAGACCCATTCTCCACCCCAAAGTGGATTCTTATCTTTTTAAGAGTCCACTTTTTTTTATCCCCATTATTGTAGGAAATCCACTATTTTTGCCTACCTTTATGGGGTAAATATTTTCAGACAACATGAGATACATCTTCGTCATACAGGGAGAGGGTCGTGGTCACCTCACACAAGCGTTGGCACTGAGCCATATGCTTCGTCGTAACGGTCACCAAGTGAGCGAAGTGTTGGTGGGACGCTGCAAAAATCGCGAACTCCCCAAATTCTTTGCCGAGAAGATCGACGCACCCGTTACTCAGTTCGACTCACCGACCTTTGATTATGGACAGAACGGAAAACGCGGACGTGTGCTAAAGACCATCTTTAACAACACGACCCCTGTGAAGATGAACAAATGGCGCAAGAGCATCAACGTGATATACAAACATATCAAAAGGAGCGAATGCGATGTAGTTATTAATTTCTATGAGTTTCTATTGGGGGCAACGGCGATGATATACAACATCGAGACTCCGATAATATGCATCGGTCACCAATTTATGATCGACCACCGCAAATTCGAACAGACTCATAGCGAAGGGGGAACTCTTATGCTCCGCCTCAATAACCATATCTGCTCTTACGGTGCTTACAAACGACTCGCATTGTCGTTCTACCCGATGAAGCGAGATATCTCGCGACATATCGAGGTTGTTCCACCGCTGTTGCGCCCCGAGATCTTTTCACTGGAGAGTTCAAAGGAGGATTTTGTGCTTGGATATATGTTGAACCCCGCCTATTTGGTAGAGATCGTAACGTGGAAGAGTCACAATCCAGATACAAAGATCCACCTCTTCTGGGATAAGATCGGAGCTGCGGAGTGCGAGGAGCGAATGCCAGGGCTATGGCTTCATAAGATCAATGATAGCCTATTTTTGGAGCTTATGGCGAAGTGTAGCGGATATATCACAACAGCTGGCTTCGAGTCGATCTGCGAGGCGATGTATCTGGGCAAACCAGTTGTTATGATACCAGCCCATGTTGAGCAGCAGATCAATGCAGCCGATGCCCGTAGCGTGGGTGCAGGCGAGATTGCAGATGAGTTTAATTTAACACTTCTAAAGTCCGCAATAAAAAACTACAATGCCAACACCGAAGAGTTTAGAGAGTGGGTAGACTCTGCCGAAAAACGAATGCTTCGAGCATTAACAGATATATAAAAAGAGTAGGTGTCCGATAACATAATGGTAAATTTATTGGCATCATGTCATCGAATCCAACGGATTCGTCATCCTGAACTTGTTTCAGGATCTCAGCAAACGATGATACAGTAAATAAAAAAATGCCTATTGATAATGTAGAGATCCTGAAACAAGTTCAGGATGACGAAATTTTCAATTTCGTATCTCAGATGGGACTACATGAAAAGTTTTATAGGAGCAATAATATAAAATATGGAACAGATATTAAAGTACTTCCCCGATATAACCGCTACTCAACGCAAGCAGTTTGAGGATCTATACCCAATATATGCGGAGTGGAATGCAAAGATCAATGTGATCTCACGCAAGGATTTTGACCAACTATATACTCGTCACGTTTTACACTCGTTGGCGATCGCTAAGGTGTGTCAATTTGATGCTGGAGCAAGAATACTCGATGTTGGATGTGGAGGCGGATTCCCATCTGTACCACTCGCTATTCTATTTCCCGAGGCGAAGTTTGTCGCTGCCGACTCCATTGGCAAAAAGATCACTGTGGTCAAAGGGGTTGTTGAGGCTTTGGGGCTTACCAATCTTGAACCACGCAATGTCCGTGTAGAGTCGATTCCCGAACGCTTCGACTATGTTGTTTCACGCGCTGTTACCGATATGTCGACCTTCGTTGGTTGGGTATGGAATCGTCTGGAGAGTGGGCAAAAAGGGTCACTTCCAAATGGTATATTATACCTGAAAGGGGGTAATTTAGCCGAAGAGTTAGCACTTACACGCAAAAGGTGGGATGTGCACCAAATCTCGGATATATTCAATGATGAGTTCTTCGAGACAAAGCGAGTTGTATATACTCGCAGATAGATATCAATCATTAAAGGGGAGTTCTAATAATTCCCCTAAAATATATACTGTCCAATAAAACTTTTCTATCAGTCCCACTTGAGATACGTTCCGCAAGGAACGTCATCCTGAACTTGTTTCAGGATCTCAGCAAATGACAATGCAGCCATTGTAATGTATTAACAATAGTTTAATCAATGATGTAGGGATCCTGAAACAAGTTCAGGATGACGAAATTTTCAATTTCGTATCTCAAGTGGGACTGATAGAAAAGTTTAGTTTTATCGAACACTAATAAAATTAAAAGAAGCCTCTGCTCTCTCGATATATTCGAGAAGGCAGAGGCTATTTTAATACTATCTATAGGGTCACCCTATTCAAGCACTGTGATTGATTTGAAGATATATTCATAATCACCAAAGAACAGAGATGAACCTACAACCATATCAGCATTCGCTGATCCAACTGTTAGATTGATATCAGTCATAGTAGAGATATTGTTAGTAGCCCATTTAATTACGCTAGCATTCATAGATGTCAATCTTACACCATCGGCTGTAGCCCAATGCAACTCTGTAAGAAGAGAGCAGCTATTGAGTACATATTGGTTGATTGTTGTAACTACAGGGAACTCAGCATATACAAGGAGAGAACATCCTCTGTAGCAGTGGTTGTTAAGAGTTGTAGCAGCTGGGAAGCATATGCTTGTAATAGATGTATAGGCAAATGCATAGGTGTTAATTACAGTCGCTGCAGGGAAATCAACATCAGCAAGAGCGTCACAACTATAGAATGCATATTGACCTACCGATGTCGCCTTTGCAGCTGATACCGACACAAGAGCATCAATAGCCAAGTCATCATTGAAGCTACTCTCTCCAAATATTGCATAGTTAGGGATTGAAGCCAAGTTAGGGAACTCCAAAGAGATCTCGCGTCCGCTACCCGATAGAGCCACGATAGCTGCACTCAAACCTGCAAAATCAGTCGTTGTTGCCGAAGCATCTGTAATAACCCAGTTGTTAGCAGATGGATATGTAGTCTCAGAGAAGTAGTCAAGTGTAAACTCGCTAGCCTCCATTGGAGAGATAGTAAACTCGTCACCATCAGCCCAATCATCAATATCACCCGTAGGCTCAACACTCTCCTCATCATCATCTACACCCCAATAAATATCGAAGTCGCCACCATCCATCCAATCATCAATAGTACCCAAAAGCTGAACTTCGTTATTCTCAATATCCCAGCTATAGATATAGCGGTATCCAGACTCTAGAGTGATGTTGCTACCTGCATTCCAAGTATAGGTTGCGCCATTCACCTCATATGTTGCAATTACATCGCCTGCACTTATGCTTTGAGGCGAGAGTATCGCTTTGTAGGTTGTGTCGTATGCAGCGGTGATTGCTATATCTGATGCGCCATCTACAGCTGTATATGCCTGGTTCTCGACATCTATTGTAGACTCTCCGACAGCGTATATAGTTAACACTCCGCCTCTAAGATCAGCATCGGTGATACCAATAACAAGGTTGCTCAATGTGTGGTTAAATACAAGAGTTGGGCACAAGTCATATACTGCATCTGTTTTTGCAATCAATAGATCACTCATTTCGTAGTTGTCGTCGACATTTTGATCGGCGTGAACCTCAAATGTAAAGCTCTTTGCTAGATTACTGACTGCAGGGTAGGCTGCAATGAATGATAGAGTCTGCGACTGGCTCTCATAGGAGATCGGTGTTGTACTCGAGAAGATAGATTCGTTGTAGATATACGACACTTTATCTGCAAATGTCGACTCACCATCGAATGCTGTTACATAGATCTCATCATTCGCCTCGAAGAGATTATCAGCTACACGAGTCTCTGTTGTGATTGCACCTTTGAAGGTGACCTCTGATGCGCCATCGTCTAAAACTCCAGTCGATACATCTTCGCACGACGAGAGTAGCACTGCGCTGCTTGCTAATAGAAATAATAATTTTTTCATCTTTATATGTGGTTAATAGTTGTTTTGTTTGTATTCTACTGCTCATTCTCATCCACCAAGGTGTATGTACAGATCCAATCGATATAGAATGTATTGATAGAGTCGTCCAAAAGATCCTCTTGATTAGCGATACCACCCGACCATGTTTCATCTATTGTCCAAAGATCCCAGATGATATATAGGCTACGAGTAAAGTCGCTAACCGTCTCAACATATCCAGCCTTCTCGCCATTGATATAGAATTGAAGATGACGCTCATCTATCCACCATAGACCCAATGTCTGGAACTCCTCACTCCATCTTTTGCCATATGCTGGATTTGTAGGCGAAAGTTCACGATTGTCAAAGTCTCCTTTATCGCGCTCCTCGACACCATCTACAGCGATAAAATACTGAGAGTACATTGTGTATGGTCTATCAGCTACGTCTGGTGCATATGATGGATTTGAGTTGTTCTCACAGATATCAATCTCATCGCGATTAGTTCCTCCATCCTCACCTTTATTCATCCAGAATGTATTATATGCAGAGATATCGGCAGTTCTCATGCGACACTCTGTATACATAGGGTAGCTAATATCTGTTTTAGACATTACGCGGCAAGATTGAAACCATCTATCCTCATTATCAGATGCATCCTCATCAAATGTCGCCTTAATACAAAGATTTCCATCCTCTACATAGGCGTTCTCCTCGATCATCTGCACTGGCACACCGTAATTCCATGTAGATTTACTCCACTTTGTGCTATCCCAAGTGTCAAAATCGTCTGTAAGAGCCGAAACAACCACCCATCGTTTACCATCAACCTCAGCCTCAGCTGGAGCGACACTACCCTCTATAGGCTCAGCCTCGGGAGTTACAAGTCCATATCCAATTACACTGATTGATGCAAATGTAAAGTTGTTACCTCCAACAGTGATTGTTAATCCATCCTCATTCACCAAGTCATAGTTTGCCTCTCCAAGAGTTAGGTTGATCTTAGATACTGTAGTAGAATTCGTATCAGTCCAGTTAAATGCAATATTTATCATATAGCTCAATACTACGCCATCATCTGTTGCCAAATGCAACTCTGTAAGGCTGCTACAACCGAAGAATACATAGGTCTTGACTGTTGTAGCTTGAGGGAACTCAGCATATGTTATCGAAGAGCAGCCATTAAAACAGTGATTCTCAAGAGAGACCATTGAAGGGAAATAGAGGCTTGTTAGCGATGTACATTGAGAGAGTGCATAGGTGTAGATTATCGTTGCTGAAGGGAAGTCAACATTAGCAAGATTATCACAACTGAAGAATGCATATTGACCAATTGTAGTCGCCTTTGCAGCCGATACCGACACAAGAGCGTCAGCAGCGAAAGCAGCATCGTAGCTACTCTCACCAAATATTGCATAGTTAGGGATTGAAGCCAAGTTAGGGAACTCCAAAGAGATCTCACGTCCGCTACCCGATAGAGCCACGATAGCTGCACTCAAACCTGCAAAGTCAGTCGTTGTTGCCGAAGCATCTGTGATGACCCAGGTGTCAGTTGTTGGATATGAAGTTGCAGAGAACTCCTCAAGGGTAAACTCGTTACTATCTACAAATGAGAGCTCGCGATCCTCACCATCATTCCAACCATTGATAGCACTAACAAGTGAGACAATATTATTGTCCAGATCCCAGCTATATGTATAGCAGTATCCAGACTCTAGAGTAACGTCGCTGCTAGCACTCCAAGTGTAAGTTACACCATTCACCTCATACTTTGCAATTACATCGCCTGCGTTAATGCTTTGAGGCGAGAATATCGCTTTGTAGGTTGTGTCATATGCAGCGGTAATTGCCATATCTGACGCGCCAGCTACAGCTGTATATGTCTGAGCATCGAGGTCAGCCGAGGTCTCTCCAACAGCGTATACAGTTAGCTCTCCACCTCTAAGGTCAGCATCGGTAATGCTGATAACAAGGCTACTCAACACGTGATTAAACACAAGTGTTGGAGACAGATCGTATGTTGCATCCTTAGTTGCAACCAACAGGTCACTCATCTCGTAGTTATCGTCAACACTCTGGTTTGAGAGAACCTCAAAAGTAAAGCTCTTCGAAAGGTCATCAACAGCTGGATAGGCTGCAATGAACGAAAGGTTTTGAGATTTGTTGTCATAGATGATAGGTGTTGTACTTGAGAAGATCGAGCCATCGTAAGTGTACGACACTCTCTCTGCAAATGTCGACTCACCATCGAATGCTGTTACATAGATCTCATCATTCACATCAAAGAGGTTGTTGGTTACACGAGTCTCCGCTGTGATTGAACTCTTGAAGGTGATACCCGATGCGCCATCACCTAAAACCTCAGTCGCGACATCTTCGCACGACGAGAGTAACAATGCGCTACTTGCTAATAAGTATAGAAATTTCTTCATTTTATTTTGGTTAATAGTTGTTTTGGTTATCTATATTTCCCCTTAGAGAGGCTCAATATTAAAAGGTCTATAACCTCTGTCTCCTCAATAAGCTTGAGAGAGACAGAGGTTACCTATTTTTTTGATTGGTGATCTATTTCAACTACTCATTCTCATCCACCAAGGTGTATGTACAGATCCAATCGATATAGAATGTATTGATAGAGTCATCCGAAAGATCCTCTTTGTTTGCAATACCACCCGACCATGTTGCATCTACTGTCCAAAGATCCCAGATGATATTTAGGCTACGTGTGAAGTCGCTAACTGTCTCAATATAACCAGCCTTCTCGCCATTGATATAGAATTGAAGGTGATTCTCATCTATCCACCATAGACCCAATGTCTGGAACTCTTCATTCCATTTCTTACCATATGCTGGATTCTCAGGCGATAGGTTGCGATTATCGAAATCGCCTTTATCACGCTCCTCAACACCATTTTCGGCGATAAAGTACTGAGAGTACATAGTGTATGGTCTATCTGCTACGTCAGGTGCGTATGATGGATTTGTGTTGTGCTCGCAAATATCAATCTCATCGCGATCGTTGCTATCTCCATTATTCAACCAATATGTACTATATGCAGATAGGTTAGATGTTTTCATACGGCACTCTGTATACATAGGGTATGATATCTGAGTCTTAGACATTACGCGGCAAGATTGGAACCATCTATCCTCATTATCAGATGCATCCTCATCAAGAGTCGCTTTGATACATAGATTTCCACCATCTACATAGGCGTTATCCTCGATCATCTGCACTGGCACACCGTAGTTCCATGTAGATTTACTCCACTTTGTGCTATCCCAAGTGTCAAACTCGTCGGTAAGAGCCGAAACAACTACCCATCGTTTGCCATCTACCTCAGCCTCAGCTGGAGCGACACTACCCTCTACAGGCTCATCTTCTGGTATTACGATCTCATGTCCAATTACACTGATTGATGCAAATGTGAAACTATAACTACCAACGGTAAGTGTTACTCCATCCTCATTTACCAAGTCATAGTTTGCCTCTCCAAGAGTTAGATTGATCTTAGTTACTGAAGCTGTAACACCAGCATTTGTCCAATTAAATGCAATGCTATCTACATAATCTAACTTTACGCCATCATCTGTAGCCAAATGCAACTCTGTAAGGCTGCTACAGCCAAAGAATATATAGACCTTAACAGTTGTAACTTGAGGGAACTCTGCATATGTCACCGAAGAACATCCGTTAA
Organism: Rikenellaceae bacterium; assembly: GCA_047174275.1. Classification (GTDB taxonomy): domain Bacteria; phylum Bacteroidota; class Bacteroidia; order Bacteroidales; family Rikenellaceae; genus Alistipes. Next base: position 11,938 of record JBCQUC010000042.1, read on the forward strand.
AACAGTGATTCTCCAGAGAGATAATAGAAGGGAAATAGAGAGTTTTTAAAGATGTACATTGGTAGAATGCGAATGTGTAGATTATTGTTGCCGATGGGAAGTCAACATTAGCAAGATTATCACAACTGTAGAATGCATATTGACCTACCGATGTCGCCTTTGCAGCCGATACCGACACAAGAGCATCAATAGCCAAGTCAGCATCGAAGCTACTCTCACCAAATATTGCATAGTTAGGGATTGAAGCCAAGTTAGGGAACTCCAAAGAGATCTCACGTCCGCTACCCGATAGAGCCACGATAGCTGCGCTCAAACCTGCAAAGTCAGCAGTTGTAGCCGAAGCATCTGTGATGATCCAGTTGTCAGTTGCAGGGTATGAAGTCTCAGAGAAGTAATCGAGGGTAAACTCACTACTTTCCGCTGGTGAGATTGTAAAGTCCTCACCATCATTCCAATCATTGATAGCACTTACAAGCACAACATTATTATTCTCTATATCCCAGCTATATGTATAGCAGTATCCAGACTCTAGAGTAACGTCGCTGCTAGCATTCCAAGTGTAAGTTACACCATTCACCTCATACTTTGCAATTACATCGCCTGCGCTAATGCTTTGAGGCGAGAGTATCGCTTTGTAGGTTGTGTCGTATGCAGCGGTAATTGCCATATCTGACGCGTCAGCTACAGCTGTATATGTCTGAGCATCGAGGTCAGCCGAGGTCTCTCCAACAGCGTATACAGTTAGCACTCCACCTCTAAGATCAGCATCGGTAATGCTGATAACAAGGCTACTCAACACGTGGTTAAACACAAGTGTTGGAGACAGATCATATGTTGCATCCTTAGTTGCAACCAACAGATCACTCATCTCGTAGTTATCATCAACACTCTGGTCAGCGAGAACCTCAAAAGTAAAGCTCTTTGCAAAGTCATCAACAGCTGGATAGGCTGCAATGAACGAAAGGTTTTGAGATTTGCTGTCATAGATGATAGGGGTTGTACTTGAGAAGATTGAGCCATCGTAAGTGTACGACACTCTCTCTGCAAATGTCGACTCGCCATCGAATGCTGTTACATAGATCTCATCATTTACATCAAAGAGATTGTTGGTTACACGAGTCTCCGCTGTGATTGAACTCTTGAAGGTGACACCCGATGCGTCATCACCCAAAACCTCTGTCGGCGCATCTTCGCACGACGAGAATAGCAATGCACTGCTTGCTAATAGATAAAGTAGTTTTTTCATTTTTATTGTGGTTATAAGTTATTTTTGTATTACTGTCCGATAAAACTTTTTAGTAGTCCCACTTGAGATACGAAATTGAAAATTTCGTCATCCTGAACTTGTTTCAGGATCTCTACATTATTATTAAATCGATATCTATTAACATATTATAATGATAATATTGTCATTTGCTGAGATCCTGAAACAAGTTCAGGATGACGTTCTTTGCGGAACGTATCTCAAATGTGACTATCGGTAAAATAAACTTCCCAATCTCTTAAGCAAGTAGTACGGAGTTTTATCGGACACCATTAGTTATTTCTTATTGTCTACTCAACGACAGGGATGAGTTTCCATAGCATAAATTCATTATCCTCAGGGGCTATAGAGACATTCTTTCCAGTTGCAGAGGCGTAAGTACCATAAGACTCACTAACCTTACCGAACTCAATATCAACATGACCATCAATAACTCCAAGAGCCGATTTACGCTCATTGTCACCAGGGTAGATGATGTAGTAGTCGCTATAAGCCTCCTGAATAGGGTGTTGCAACAAGAAGTTAGGTACACGATCTCCACTTGGGAATGTTGATTTGCGGACAAGTTTGTCACTTGGGCAAGTTCTATTCTGTAGGTGTGATAGAGTGTATGAAGCGTATGCCCACATATACTCATCGTCAGATGATGTAATTGCGTAGTTTTGTGGCGCAACAAACTCCGTATTCCAGATACAATCCTCATCTGCCTCAGAGCTCAAAGATAGATAATCTCCACTCTCGCCAAAGCTGATATATTGACCAGTTGAGAGATTCTGAAGATAGTATTTACCATTTGGAATAGGTTGAACATCAGCAGGGTTTGGCACTTCGGTAACCACAGCACCATCAACGTCAATAATATTAGTGTTGTTACCCTCCTCAACAAAGATTCTCATACCACCTGTCAACTCTAACCCAGGGTTGTTGCGGATGATAAGATTGTGAGTTGGAACTTCGAACTCAAATCCCTCTTTCTCCTCATCATTTGTGTAGTAGCTAAAGTCGAAATCATATGGGAAAGCTGTGTAAGTACTAAATGTAGCCTCCGTAAAGTCGTTGTACTCAAATGTTAGATTTGATGGCGAGTATGAAGAGATAACCCAACCAATTTCACCAATATATTTGTTGTTTGTGATGGTTATATCACTAACACATTGACGCTCACGATCTATATAGAAACCACGAGAGACTGTTCCATGCTCAAATACATTATTCGAGATCTCGATATTGCGTGTGTACTCCTCAAGGTGGATCTGATCCATATACATACTATTCGAATAGATATAACAGTTTGTAACCTTAGCATTTTGACACTTCGAGAAGCCAATACCCGTACGATAGAAGTGGCAGTGGTCGATCAATGTCTCGTTCAAATCAACTGGGATAGGGTACTCAGAGTTACCACAGTCATGAGATATACCGCGAAGATTATATCCGCTCTGGCTCGGAGACTCAAAGAGGCAGTACTTGAAGATTGTCTGTGGAGACTCGTCGAGTGCAGAGGCGCGATTTGTGATATATCCAGTTCCTGTAAAGTCTCTAAATGTAACATATTGGAATGTTGAACCTGAGCCGTTACCTGCATAGACCTGAGCCGATCCCTTATAAAATAGAACGTTGCTAAATACTAGACCCTCGCGGAATGTAGTTGTATTGACAAAATAGGTGTTGTTAGAGGTGTCAAAGACCTTCATAAATCCATAAGTGTTATACTCGTCAACCAACTCCAAGTGGTAGAACTCAACATCGTTAGTCGAGACACGGATATACGCTGCATCGTTGAAAGTTGTCGTGATATTCTGCGCTCCAACAACATCATCGTCAATCGATGATGGGATCTTTCCTGACAAGCGAGCTGGTACAGAGATTGTAAGTGAGTTTCCTGCAAAGTCATAGCTCTCGCTCTTGAATACAATCATATCATTATCTCCAGCGTTGTTTATTGCAGTTGTGATATTTGAGACAAGGGTAGCTCCACTACACTGACCATATACCGCATCGAAGTCGATCTGGTTGTATTTGAGCTCACTCCAGAGGTAGCCACTTGTCTTTTCGTCGGTCAACACTTCGTCGTTCCAACCCTTGATGTTACCAATATATGTAACCTCATCAACATTTGTCTCCTCGTCTATCTCCCAGTTATACTCGTAACGATATCCCGAAACAAAGGTGAAGCTACTGCTTACTCTCCAAGTGTAGCTCTTTCCGTTTGCTACATAGGTCGCAACAACAGAGCCAGCAGGGATAGTCTGTGGCGCGAAGACAATCTTATAGCTTGCATCACCATTCGATGCCGCTATAATCTCTGTTGTCGATCCAGATGATGCTGTATACGACTCATTTGCAACGTCGATAAGAGCCTCTCCATCCAAGAAGAATTTCATCTCGCCATTAGCGACTGTAGATGGTACATCTATAACAATGCTACTCATAACGTGGTCAAATACCAGCGTTGGACATAGCTCACTTGTCGCATCCTGCGATGCAATTAGAAGATCACTCATCTCGTAGTTATCCTCTGTGCTCTGATCCGCCTCAACAGCAAAAACAAATGAGTCAGATAGCCCCTCAACAACAGGGTATGAAGCGATAAACGAGAGAGTCTGATCGCTACTGCTATAGGTAATTGGCGACGAACTAGAGAATAGAGATCCATCATAGATGTATGATGTCTTGTCGGCATAGAGAGCCGAACCATCATATGCCACTACAGAGATCTCATCCCCTGCCTCAAACGCATTGGAAGAGACACGAGTCTCAGTTGTTATTCCCGCTTTAAATGTGACCCCAGAGATAGACTCATCGAGCCCCTCAGGTGTCTTTTCGCATGCTGCGAAGAGCATAGCTGCTGCTAATATATTTATATATGGTATCTTATTCATGATTATAATTATAGTACAGTTATTGAGACAAATGTGAAGTCATAAATGCCAACGTAGATTGTATTTCCAACTACATTGTCTGCATTTGCTGAACCAACAGTCAAGTTAATTTTCGAGAGTGTGATAGAGGTTGCTGTATTCCAACCGAATGAGATGTTTGTCATCTCCAACAACTCTACACCGTCATTTGTAGCCAAACTTAGATCCGTTAGTGAGCTACAGCTAAAGAAGATATATGTTCGGACGTTTGTAGCCTCAGGGAAATTGGCAGTTGTCAAAGATGTGCAATTTCTGAAGCAGTGGTTCTCAAGAATAGCTACCGATGGGAAGTACAACTCTGGAAGAGATGCGCAATATGCAAATGCAAATGTGTAGATTGTAGTTGCCACAGGGAAGTCAAGCTCTACAAGTGCACTACAATTATAGAATGCATATTGACCAACACTCTCAGCAAGCGGTGCTGAAACAGATACAAGAGCTGTTGAGTTGTATGTGTCACTAAAGCTCGATGTTCCAAATATAGCAAAGTCAGGGATAGCTGTCAAGTTCGAGAATATCAACGATATCTCACGTCCGCTACCAGCCAAAGCCTCGATAGCCGCGCTCAAACCTGCAAAATCGTCTGTTGTAGCCGAAGAGTCGGAGATAGTCCAGATATCGGTTGATATCGGATAAGATGTCGCTGAGAAGTAGTCCAAAGAGTGAGACTCTGTATACCCCTCTTCGTTTAGTGACTCATAGTTCCAACTTGCGATGTTACCCGAATATGTCACCTTATCCAGAGAGATATCCCAGTTGAATGTGTAGCGATAACCCGAAGCAAACTCCAAGTCATTGTTAGCGACCCATGTCAAGGTCTTACCCTCAACTTCGTAAGTTGCAACGGTCTCGCCTGCGTTGATTGTCTGTGGCGCAAAGAGCACTGCAAAGCTACTCTCGCCACTCTTCGCTGCTGTAAGCTCCATTGTCTCGCCCGAAGCTGTATATCTGCCCTCTTGCAGATCAATAGAAGCCTCGCCTAGTGCAAAGACCTTCAATACGCCATCTGCGATAGATGAGTCTGTGATATTTATCACAAGGTTGCTCATTGCGTGGCTAAACTCTAGTGTTGGATTAAGGTTGCTTGTTGCCTCTGTTGTTGCAACCAACAGATCACTCATCTCGAAGTTATCCCCCGAGCTCTGGTCAGCAAGCACCGAGAATGAAAATAGATTCGAGAAGTTATCAACTGCTGGATAGGCAGCGATAAAAGAGAGCTCTTGAGTCTCGTTCGCATAGTAGATTGGCGATGAGCTAGAGAATGTAGAGCCGTCATAAACATACCCCACCTGATCCGCATAGGTTGTAGAGCCATCAAAAGCTGTTACGGAGATCTTGTCTCCATCTTCGAAGACATCGGATACGACACGTGTTGCCGATGCGATTGAGCTCTTAAAGGTGATCTGAGAGGCTGTTTCGCCAACTTCATCTGGGGATTTTTCGCATGCCGAAAATAGCATGGCTGTTGTGAGTAGGGTTAGTAGTTTTTTCATACGTGGTTAGCGTTGTAGGCTCTATTTGTTAAATTTTTAACACACTCTTTGTGGGAAGAGCCTCTTTGACCACAAAAGAGTATTTCACTCTATAACAAAATTAGATAAAAAATTACAAAAATCAAAAAACTTTTTACAAAAAATCCGTGAACGACATTAATAAATTTAAAAGCAACTCGACATTTGCCCATTAATGCTGCGAATTGCAAGCCGATCTGATAAATTTTTGCGAGTCACAAAAGCCATATTTAATATTAGTGTCCGAT
>JBCQUC010000043.1:0-17368 GCA_047174275.1 Rikenellaceae bacterium
CCGCGGCTCAAAGCGCGTTTAGTCTCGATCATTTGCGGGGTGTCGGGACATGGATGTCCAAACTTTTCATGAAATTCTCGTACTCCGTTCCACTCTTTTTTCATAGCTCCACTCTCTGTTATTATATTGAGTAAATGTATATTTCTGGTATATTTTGGGGCAAAGGTAATAAAAAAAAGTTTGTACTACTATATAATAGCGATTTTTTTGTCAAAAATATTATTCTTCATAAAAGAGTCTTCGATGTTGGTATATCGGATAAAAATAGCTATATTTGCGCCATAAAATCTCATAGATTTCGATGCAAATAACGAAAGCAGAATTTAAATGTAGCTCCGAGAGAGTTTCGCAAATCCCTAAGGATGAGTTGCGTGACTTCGCATTTATCGGACGAAGCAATGTAGGTAAGTCATCTCTAATCAATATGCTTACAGGACATTCGGGACTCGCAAAAGTCTCGGGAACGCCTGGTAAAACACGATTGATTAACCACTTCACAATTAACCGTGAGTGGTATCTGGTCGACCTTCCTGGCTATGGCTACGCTCGTGCATCGAAGAGTGTGCGTGGTGCTTTCTCCAAGATCATTACCTCATATGTTACTCGTGCTCGCAAGATGCACTATCTCTTTGTGTTGGTCGATTCGAGGCTCGAACCGCAGAAGATCGACATGGAGTTTATCGAGATGTTGGGCGAGAAGGGTATCCCTTTTGGAATAATCTTTACTAAGTGTGACAAACTATCCAAGATACAATTGCAGAGATCGGTCGAAAGATTCAAGGCGAATATGTTGGAGCAGTGGGAAGAGTTACCTCCGATGTTTATCACCTCAAGCGAGAAGAGAGTAGGACGCGACGAGGTGTTGAACTTTATCGGAGAGTGTTTGGAGGAGATCCGCAGAGGGGATTTCGTCTATCAAGAAGAGGCTGAATCAGATGAGGTTGATCTCGACAGTGAGGAGAGTGAAGAGGAGGAGACGAAAGAGGTTGCGTTAGAGCCAGAGGTAGCAGAGGAGGAGTATGACGAAGAGGCGGAGCAACAGAGATATATCGATAGATACAATAGAAGATAATTTAAAATCTATATAAAAAAATGGCTAATCATCAGATTAAATTTTTCGCAGGACGCGGTTCGGAGTATCTTGCAAAGAAGATTGCAGAGAGCTACGGTACAACGCTTGGCACATGTGAGGTTCTTCCCTTCAGCGATGGCGAGTTTCAAACTTGCTACAAAGAGTCCATTCGTGGATGCACTGTGTTTATTATCCAATCGACCTTTCCACCAGCTGAAAATTTGATGGAGCTACTTATGATGGTGGATGGTGCGCGTCGCGCTTCGGCTCACCAAGTTGTAGCGGTTATTCCATATTTCGGATGGGCACGTCAAGATCGTAAGGATCGTCCACGTGTACCAATCGGAGCTAAGTTGGTTGCTAATATGTTATCGGCAGCTGGTGCAAATCGTGTTATGACGATGGATCTACATGCCGATCAGATTCAGGGATTCTTCGAGTTCCCTGTAGATGCTCTATATGCTTCGGGAATCTTTATTCCATATATCAATAGACTCAACATCAAGGAGCTTTCGATTGCTGCTCCAGATATGGGTGGTGCGAAGCGTGCTAATACATACGCTAAACACTTGGGAGCTCCAATCATCATCTCTCACAAGGAGCGCGCAAAGGCGAATGTTGTTGGTAGCATGACAGCTATTGGCGAGGTTGAGGGTCGCAACATCATCATTGTAGATGATATGATCGACACAGCTGGAACGATCTGTATGGCTGCTGATATGTTGATGGCGAAGGGTGCAGCGAGTGTTCGCGCGGTGATTACCCACCCTGTATTGTCTGGTAAGGCTTATGATAGAATCAATGCAAGTGCCCTACAAGAGGTTATTGTAACAGACTCTATTCCACTGCGCGATGATGTAGACACTAGCAAATTTACGGTACTTTCGGTAGCAGATATGTTTGCGGATGTCATAGATCGCGTCTATAACTACAAATCAATCTCTCCTATATTCTTCTAGGGGGTTGATACTATCCGATAGAGACTCAAAGCCTCCTATTCTCTAATATATTTAGGGAATAGGAGGTTTTTTTTATTGTTAGTCCTTTTTTACCATTATATCTTTTTTTGTTGGTGTCCAATAATAGCTACTCTATTTTGTGCAAAAGAAAGCTCCTCCGACAAACGCCAGAGGAGCTTTTATAAAAAAACGAAACAGCAACTAACCACATATACAACCTAAAATGTGTTACCAACAACCTAAACAATAAAGAACATTTGCAGCAATCGCTGATTCGTTTATATCACCATTTACCTAACCCCTAATAATTAATCTAACGTAGGGAGGTGAATTTTATTATACAATAGATCGAATTTATTCGATCTATTTGTAACTTTGATCGTGGATACCCTTCACCGCACGTCCCGATGGCTCATTCACATTCTGGAATGATGCATCCCAAGCCAAAGCCTCTGGTGTGCTACATGCAACAGATGGTACAGATGGAACTGTAGCTACCGCTGCATCCGATGGGAAGTGCTCCTCGAAGATTGTACGATAGTAGTACTCCTCCTTGTTGCGTGGTGTGTTGATTGGGAAACGCTCCGCAGCGGTCTCGATCTCCTGATCCGATACCATTCCAGATGTCAAATCGCGCAAAGAGTCGATCCAGCTATATCCAACACCATCCGAGAACTGCTCTTTTTGTCGCCATGCAACGCTCTCAGGCAACATATCCTCAAACGCTTTACGCACAACCCACTTCTCCATACGACCATTTTTAGCCATCTTCTCCTCTGGGTTAAGGCGCATTGCAACATCCATAAACTCCTTGTCAAGGAATGGAACGCGACCCTCGACACCCCAAGCTGCCAAAGATTTGTTGGCACGCAAACAGTCATAAAGATATAGTTTGTCGAGCTTACGGATAGTCTCCTCGTGGAATGCCTGAGCATTTGGAGCTTTGTGGAAGTATAAATATCCTCCGAAGATCTCATCAGCACCCTCTCCCGAAAGCACCATCTTGATACCCATCGACTTGATAACGCGCGAAAGAAGATACATAGGAGTCGATGCGCGAACTGTTGTAACATCGTATGTCTCAAGGAAATAGATCACATCCTTCAGTGCGTCAAGACCCTCTTGAATAGTATAATGAACCTCATGGTGAACAGTTCCGATATGCTCTGCAACCTTGCGTGCAGCGATCAAATCAGGTGCACCCTCCAAACCTACTGCAAATGAGTGAAGTTGTGGCCACCAAGCGGCTGATTGATTTCCGCTCTCGATACGCATTGCCGAGTATTTACGAGCGATAGCCGAGATAACAGATGAATCCAAACCACCCGAAAGCAAAACACCATAAGGGACATCCGACATCAACTGACGCTCTACGGCACTCTCCAAAGCCTCACGAAGCTCTGCGATATCACAACCATTATCCTTTACATTGTCATACTCACGCCACTCGCGATTGTACCAACGTTTCATCTCACCATCCTTACTATAGAGGTAGTGACCTGGCTTAAATTGGTCGATCTTGTCGCATACACCCTCCAAAGCCTTAAGCTCCGACGATACATAGAGATTACCCTCGATATCTGTACCTATATATAACGGAATGATTCCGATATGGTCACGAGCCACCAAATAACAATCCTTCTCCTCATCATAGAGAACAAAGGCAAATATTCCATTTAGATCATCAAGGAAATCAACACCCTTCTCACGATAAAGAGCCAAGATAACCTCGCAATCAGAACCTGTCAAATACTCATATTTATCAGCGGTCTGCTGACGGATCTCGCGGTGGTTATAGATCTCGCCATTTACCGCCAAGATATGTTTACCATCTTTACTTTTGAGTGGTTGACCACCCGACTGTGGATCTACGATCGAGAGTCGCTCATGCGCTAGGATCGCATTTTTGCTACAGTAAATACCCGACCAATCTGGCCCACGATGACGTATTTTTTTAGCCATCGAAAGAGCTCTACCACGCAACTTCGACGACTCGCTTTTCAAATCAAAAATTCCTATAATGCCACACATATAAATTGCTTTTGTTTTAAATTATCGGCTAAGGTACAAAATAATATTTGTAAGATCATAATTTTAGCGCAAAAAAGTATATTTTATCGTTGATTCTCCAAAAAAGTTACTCAATCGCCCAATCATCTGTCCTAAATGACGACAAAGCGACACCTGCTGAGTTGTAAAGATCGCCATCGACATAGTTCTTAAAGGCATAACGCACCGCAACAGGGGCTGCAACTTCGTCGCTCCAGACCAATAATGGATGATCGCTATTGAGAATTAACTTCACCTCGGCAGGGTAGAACACCCTATCTGCACCAGCTATCTCGAAGAGCTTCGATGGCTCTTGACCGCGGAACGAGATACCATTCTCGGCATATCTGAACTGAATCGAGATCGCTGGATTCTTCGAAAACTTCGACTCCACAACCTCCATATTATCATACTCTGGAGCGCGATAATCGATCCCCTCTCTGCCATAACAATCCCCCAATGCCCAATATGATAACCTTGCACCAACCTCTCGTTTGTAACGAGGATGGATATTGCTAGCCTCTCCAAGGTCGGTTATCGGCACCATACCTGTTCGAGGGGTTAAATCCATAAGTTTTGACATCACCTCGCGCATCAACACACCACTATATTGGCTCTTTTTGTCGAAGTAGTTGTATGGTGCTATCTGAACATAATATATTGGGAACTCTCCACAATTGAGATGTTTGCGCAATCCTGTAACAAATGCAGGGAATAGTTTAAGGTACTCATTTGGCTTGAATCTATTAGCCTCACCTTGATACCATATTCCACCCTTTACGCTGAGCCCTCCAAGCGGCTCTACCATCCCATTATATAGACAAGCTGCCGCCTTTGTCGGATCTTTGGGCACAACTCCACTATCTATCTGTGAGAAGTCACACACCTTAACACCATCTAACCACTCGCGGCTCATCCACGCCTCAATGCTAGAGCCTCCCCAACTAACATCAATCAAACCAATTGGGACATCAAGTGCACTACACAGATCATACCCAAACATATACCCCACAGCACTGAAGTTTGCAACAGCTCTGGAGTTGTTAAGCTCCCACTCACCTGGAGCATCTACTTGCGGTGTTGCGCTTGGGCTGCGCTCCATCGTATACATTCGAATTGGAGTATCCTCGCGAGCCTGCGAGATATAACGCGCCGAGCCCTCAACAGGTTGACTCATATTCCCCAACATAGGCATCGACATATTCGATTGTCCCATACAGAGCCAAACATCGCCCAACATAACATTTTGAATCGTAAGTTTGTCCCCATCTTCAATGGTTATGGTGTATGGACCTCCAGCCCCGATCGTTGGAATCTTGATACCCCACTGTTGATTTTTTGTCACTGGAGATGTGTAGCTTTTGTCGCTCCACGATAGTGTGATCTTCACCGAGACTCCATCCGACGTGCCTCCGATTAGGATCTCGCTGTTGCGCTGCAAAACCATCCCGTCGCCCCACAAAGAGCCCATTGTGACCTTTGCACTCACCTCCGAGATCAGAGATAGAACAAACAACAGGGATGGTAAAAATCTACGTATCATAATATTCACGGTTTTTAGGGGTATAGAACAAAATTACAAAAAATATCCAGATTTATCGAATAACTTCAACAAAAATAGAGTAGCTTTGTCGATATAATTTATTGGTACCATGTTAGCGAATCCAAAGGATTCGTCATCCTGAACTTGTTTCAGGATCTCTGCAAATGATCGTGTTGTAACTCTAATACATTGATTAGTAATGGTTTGTTTGCAGTGTAGAGATCCTGAAACAAGTTCAGGATGACGAAATTTTCAATTTCGTATCTCAAATGGAACTGATAGTTTTTGTTATAGAGTATTAAAAATGTATAAAGATTCCAAAATTATGAATAGTCCAATAATAGAGATATGCTCGACAACTACACGCCAACCCCAATACCAACTATCGGGAATTGAGGGGATCACAATCAATCGCGGTGAACAGGTGGCAATCATAGGAGGTAATGGTGCTGGCAAAAGTATATTAGTGGGGTTGATGACAGGTGCTCACCCGCTGCTCGATGGCGATGGTATACGCTATAATTTTGGCGAGAATGCACCATCTCAAAAGATCTTCGATAACATCAAATATATCGCATTTCGAGACTCTACAGCCGCCTCGGGAGGTGCTGATAGCGGTTATTTCTATCAACAACGCTGGAACTCCACCGCGCTAGAGGACTCTCCATGTGTCTGCGATGAACTCCCAAAAGAGAGCACTTCAACTCAAAAGTTGCGTGAAGAGTTATTCAGATTATTTGCAATCGAGAAGATCTATGACAAGAGATTGGTGTTGCTATCAAGTGGCGAGATGCGTAAATTCCAGATCACAAAGGCTCTGCTATCTGCACCACAGCTGCTTATAATGGACAATCCATTTATCGGGCTCGATGCCTCAACGCGTGATGTGCTTCACAAACTACTTGCGGATCTTGCCAAACTTGGCAATGTCCAGATCATCGTTGTCCTCTCGAAGACAGATGACATACCTCAATTCCTAACACATGTGATAGAGGTCGAAGATCGCCATTGCAAACCAAAATGTACCCTTGCTGAGTATTACGAGCATCGTGAGCCGACTCCACAAAATATCCTCTCCGATGATCTGCGTCAAGCGATTATAGATCTACCATACGACACCTCGAAGAGTCCCGATAGCGAGATGGTGGCGGAGCTTCGTGGAGTCTCAATTAAGTATGGAGAGCGCACGATTCTTCGATCGCTCGATTGGAGGGTTAAGCGAGGTGAGAAGTGGGCATTGAGTGGCGAGAATGGAGCTGGAAAATCTACACTGCTCTCACTCATATGCGCCGACAATCCGCAGGGTTACGCCTGTGATATCGCCCTCTTTGGGCGTGATAGAGGCACTGGAGAGAGCATCTGGGATATCAAACGACATATCGGCTATGTTAGTCCAGAGATGCACCGCGCATATCTACTGCCCAAACCTGCAATCGAGATTGTAGCTAGTGGACTTCATGACACCATCGGACTCAATCGAAAGATGCAGCCTGAACACGCTGAGACTAGCCGTTTTTGGATGAAGATATTTGGCATTGAACAGCTAGAAGATCGTATCTTTACACAGCTTTCGAGTGGTGAGCAGCGTCTAGTGCTCTTGGCTCGTGCATTTGTTAAAGATCCTGCGCTGTTGATCTTGGATGAGCCACTTCATGGTCTTGATATGCGCAATCGTCGACGCGTCACAGAGATTATCGAGGCGATAAGTCACCGCACAAATAAGAGTTTGATAATAGTTTCACACTACCCTGCGGAGCTACCCAACACAATCACACACTCGATATTCCTCAAACGAAATTAGTAGTGTTCAACAAAAATAATAATGGTGAAAATAACGGTGATTTTGTTGGCACCATGTTATCGAATCCAACGGATTCGTCATCCTGAACTTGATTCAGGATCTCCCGAATTTAGTGAAACTAAATCTCGGGCACGAAGAGAATGCTGATAGAAATTTGCAGAGATCCTGAAACAAGTTCAGGATGACGTTCCTGTCGGAACGTATCTCAAATGGGACTGCTGAAAAGTATATTCATTTCGCTCTCTGTGGAGATTTTATTCAAAAATCTCTTTTTTTCAGAGAGAGCGAGGGTAACTTACGCAACTGCCTTCGGCGAGCGGAGTGCTCTCCGCGGAGCTAATTTATATTAATGATCTCGCTTTGTCGGATATACCAAATATACCCCTCAACAATATCATATTTCATACTGCGCATCAAAGCGACATAACGCTCCATCTGGCGAATATGCCCCTTGGAGCGCACTTCGCCAAACTTATAGTCGACAACAACACATCGTCGACCCTTAACCATAACTCGATCGGGGCGACGACTCTCGCTCCCATTTGGAGTTATAATCTCACACTCATTTCGCACTCGATCCCAATCTCCATCAAACCACTCCGCAGCACGCGGATCTCTCAACGACTCTCCGATCGAACTAAGCAGCAATGAGTGCTCCGTAACATTTATATGTCCATTTTTGAGCATCGTCTCAACATTCGAAAAGATCTCTTCACGCGACGAAGCCTGTTCAAACGCCTTGTGCATAAGGATTCCCACCTCGCGTGGCGCAAACTCCTCATCCTCGCGATATCGCTTCGAGGGCATACGAAGTCGAAGCTCAGTTTGGCTACTCTGGTAACGATCCATAATGTATGGCTCGCCACCACCCTCATCCTCACCCGCTATTGGGGCTGAGAGCTCTCCAAATTGGTAACTTATTGCGCTCTCATCCACCACCTCTTGGTATGGGATTGTGAGATTTGGCAGCCCCTCCAAGAGCAATTTACCGATATTCGCAGCTATTCGCTCACCGCTTCGGCTCACCTTAATCGGGATAAATATATGGAGCGACTCCACAGCTCGGGTCAATGCAACATACAACATATTGACACTATCAATATGCGAATAGACCTTTTCTCGATAATAATCCTCGGCAAAAGCGGAGTTCGCCATGCTATTTTTATAGGCTACGGGGAACGCTCCAATCTCCGAGTCTCCACCCTCGCGAGCCCAGACAATACTATTGGTTCGTGGATCTCGACTCCAGTTGCAATATGGGATTATAACCACCCTCTTTTCGAGACCCTTCGCCTTGTGTATTGTCAAGATCTCGATCGCGCTCTCACTCCTCTCGACATTGAGGGATTTGGTCGAACCCTTCTCATCCCACCACTCCAAGAAAAGTGCAATATCGCCAATTCTGTTGTTGCTAAAGGCTATAATCTGTTCGTGAATCGCCTGAAGATATGCAATATTGCCCATATCACGCTCCAACTCATAGGCGATAGTAACCATCTCAAACGCCTCAATTGGTGCGAACATACGTATCGAAGCGAGCAGAGTTAACTCCTCCTCACTAAGCGGATTGTCGACATGCGAACGCCTCAAAAATCTATTGTATATGGCACGTTGCAGAGTGTCAGCTGGATTCAACGCCAACCTAAACGCCGCCATTATAAACTGACTAACAGGGGCATATCCGATAATCAACGCCTGTTGAGTCATCACATCAAATCTATATTTGGGATCTGTGCATTGACGCTTAAACGCCAAAAGTATCTGCGCAACATTTGTCGCCTGAGTGTTGGATCGAGTGAGCACCATAATGTCACATGGTTTAAATCCTCTATCAATCGCCTCGCAAATTCTGGTCATAATCGGAGGCTCATCTTCGTAGGTCACAACCTCAACAAATCCGCCGCTCTCTGCGCACTTTTTAGGGGTTTGAGCATGCCCCTCATATGCACGAGGCAAGACCCCATTGAGCTCCCTAAGGGTCTCTTCGCTGATAGTTGCAGATTTAAGCTCCGCCTCTAGCTCCCGATTCTCCGAGTCAACCACCTGCGAGATGATCTCATTGTTGAAGTTGACAATATTGGGGAGTGAGCGGTAGTTCTCATCCATATTTATCACCTCCGTATCTCTTGCACCTAGTTCGTGTCGAGCATCGGAGTGTAGAATGCGCCAATCGCCACCTCTCCAGCGATAGATCGACTGTTTGATATCTCCAACGATAAGCACTGTTCGCTGTCCCTCCTCACTCTGGGATATGGTGTTACGAAGCAGAGGCAGAAAGTTATTCCACTCTCTGCGCGAAGTATCCTGAAACTCATCAATCATAAATCGCGAAAATTTATTCCCGACCTTTTCATATATAAATGGAGCATCGCTCTCGCGAATAAACTCTTCGAGGATTCTCGATGTCTGGTTCAACAACATCGTATTCTGCTCTTGACAGATCTCCTGTGTCGTTTTGTAGAGGTCGGCAAGGAGTGCAAAACTTCGATAGTTCTCGCGAAGCAACTTTGAGGTGTTCATCACTCGACGATCATCGTCATACCTCTCAATGATCTCCCTTAGTATCGGTTGCAACTGCTCTACCAAGGGGGCTGCACTGCTCTTCTTGCTACACCAAAGATCTGCCGACTCTGCCCAATCCAGATTTCGCTTCCCAATCTCTGGGAGCTCACCAGCCTCAACCTTGCGAAAGATCTGCACCCCCGATTTATCTTTATATTTGAAATCATCGCATGTAAACCCCGCTTGTGTGATGATCGCCATCGCCTGAGCCCCTAAGCTCTGAAGCTCATCCATTCGCCTCTTTGCCCTCTCCGCTCCACGAGCTATCAACCTCATCAGCTCCTCCTTCGACATCGACGACTCCAACGCCTCGCGAGCCTGCTCATCGAATAACTCTCCACCCAAAGAGAGTATTGCATCGCGAACATCCCACTTTCGCCCCTCATCAATTCGCTCCTGCACAAATGCCAGCAACCACCTCTTTAGAGCATCATCTGTTGTGATCTGCTCGATAAGTAGATCGGTGCTCTGAGCCACAATTGTGGAGCTCTCGATCTCGAGGTTATACCCAATGTCAATTCCTAACTCTTGGATAAATGCCCTTAGAACGCGCTGGAAGAATGTATCAATGGTGAGCACCGTAAATCGCGAATAGTCATGCAGAATTAGTGTTCGTGCCCTCAATGCTCGATATCGCACCTGAGCCTCCGATAATCCGAGTTCATCTATCAACGACCTTAAATAGCTACTTGGCTCGCCAGCGGCAAGGGTGTGGATCTGCTGTAGTATACGACGCTTCATCTCCTCTGTAGCCTTATTTGTAAAGGTCACAGCCAAGATATTACGATACAAGAGTGGCTCTTCGACCACATCGCGCACATATTTATAGGCGAGACGATATGTCTTGCCCGACCCTGCGCTGGCGTTATAGATGGATGCTTTCATTTGTAAGCAAACTTACGCAAAATTTCCGATATTTTTTGTACCTTGCATCAAAATTATTGGTGGGAGGTAAAACTATATAAATACACACTTGAGATACGAAATTGAAAATTTCGTCATCCTGAACTTGTTTCAGGATCTCAGCAAATGACAACGCTCTAAACAATAAAGAGTTGGTTAATAAAAGTTTATTAATAATGCATGGATCCTGAAACAAGTTCAGGATGACGAAATTTTCAATTTCGTATCTCAAATGGGACTGCTAGTTTTCGAGCACCAACAGATCAAAAAACTACATGAAGGGATTTCTATACGAAGTTGCAGAGGATCTATACAGACGTTATAGCGAAGATGTTGGAGAGTTGAAGGTTCTCTTACCGTCGCGACGTGCACGTCTATTTTTCACCGATGCCCTCAAAAATATCACAACATCACCAATCTGGGAGCCATCATGGATCTCTATTGATGATATGATGAGCCGTCTGTCGGGGATCAAAGTGGGTGATCGAGTGCGACTCATCGCGGAGCTATACAAAATATACGTTAAATACCACCCTGGAGAGACATTCGATAGATTCTACTTCTGGGGCGAGATTCTGCTTGCGGACTTCGATATGGTGGATAAATACCTCATAGATGCCGATATGTTGTTTCGAAATGTTGCCGATATCAAAGAGCTAGAGACTGACCTTTCGTATCTCACTGAGCAGCAGCTTCGTATCGTCGCCTTTTGGAGCTCGATCGGGCCAGAGGCTGATCTAAGTGAGCAGAAGCGTCGATTCTTGAAGGTTTGGCAATCTCTGCTCCCAATATACCACGATTTTCGGGCTCAACTTGCGACCCTAAAGATCGCATATGCAGGGATGGTATATCGCTCTGCCGCAGACAAAATCAGAGCTGGGGAGCTCTCTTTAGAGGGGGATGAAGTCTACGCCATTGCAGGATTTAACGCGCTAAGTGAGTGCGAAAAGATACTATTCAAGGAGCTGAAAAACTCCACCACAACACACTTCTATTGGGATTGGGACAACTACTATGGTGAGAGCCAAAAACAGGAGGCAGGGTTGTTTATCTCGAAGAATCGACATCTGTTCCCAGCAGCTGCCGAGACTTCGCATGACAACTTTAGATGCAACAAAGAGATCGAGGTTGTGGCGAGTAGTTCATCGGCTTTGGAGTGCAAATATGTCGCTACAATTCTCGACCAGATCAGAGCCCAAGGTGGCGTTATAGACAAAAATACAGCGATCGTCCTTACCGATGAGTCGCTGCTGCTTCCGCTCCTCTATGCTCTACCAAAAGATATTGGCAAGGTGAATGTTACGATGGGATACCCTCTTCGTCAATCATTGGCATACTCATTTGTGGAGCGACTTTTGGAACTTCAGAGCCATGCTCGACGCTCAAAAGAGGGTTTAGTTAGCTTCTATCATATTGATGTTATGGGTATGATATCGCACCCATACCTCAAAGAGCAGATTGATGTAAAGAGTATCGAAAAGATAGTGCAAACAGAGCGACTAATCAGAATCCCATCCTCAATACTGCAACAAAACGACCTACTCAAAAAGATATTTACAATCAATAGAGGATGGAGCGAGATATCAAAATATCTGATCGAGATAATGGCTCATGTGGCGGCTCTGCCACACCACACCGATAGCGAGGGTGAGCAACGAGTGGAGTTTTTGAGCTATCTAGCCGACCAAATAACGACCCTACACAACTCGGTGGAGCAGTGTGAGATCGAACTCACCAGATCCATATATGTATCTCTGCTCAGACGACACCTCCAACCACTTCGCATTCCATACGAGGGAGAGCCGCTCGAAGGGTTGCAGGTGATGGGTATTCTGGAGACTCGAACGCTCGACTTCGAGAATGTAATTATACTCTCGATGAACGACGATAACTTCCCAGGAAATAGAACATCGCAGCCATCATACATACCATATAATCTGCGTGCTGCATACGAACTCCCAACCCCTGAGCACCACGATGGAGTCCATGCCTACTACTTCTATCGACTCATCCAACGCTCCAAAAAGCTCTGGATGTTGTACTGCTCGCGTGCCGATGATAAGAGCACAGGCGAACAGAGTCGATATATCACTCAGCTCGAATTTGAATCTCCATTTACGATCCATAGGCGCAATGTCGGAGTCGATGTCAACCTCTTTGATCGCGAGATGATTCAAGTCGACAAAGTTAGCAAAGTGGCTGAGCAATTAAGGCTATTCTGCACCGAAAGTGATACTACGCAACAGATTGCAAAGCTCTCTCCAACCGCGCTATTTCAATACGTTGTCTGCCCTCTAAGGTTCTACTTTAGATCGTTGGCTCGAATAAAGATAGGCGAGGAGATCAGCGAAGAGGTCGATGCTCCGATGTTTGGAAATATCCTCCACAACGCTATGCAGTTCCTATATGAGCCGCTTATCGGGGTCGCCAATATCGAGGAGGCGATCAAGCTAATCAAGCCACGCAATATCGAGGATGCCGTTGCTCGCGCTATTCGTGAACAGTATCTTCGGGGTGACGAGAGTGAAATTTATTCGGGCAATCTACTGCTCGTTCGCGAAGTGATTGTAAACTATATCAAGAGTGGCATTCTGAAGTTTGATGCTCTTCACCCCACATTCGAGGTGCAGAGTGTCGAGCTCCCCGTGGAACATTTTGTCGAGCTGACAGACAAAAAACGCATTCGCCTTTGGGGAATCTGCGACCGTATAGATACCATGAATGATGGCTCTATTCGAGTTGTTGACTACAAAACGGGAGCTCCTCACCTAGAGTTTGCAGGTCTCGAAGCTCTATTTTATGGAGAGGCTGTGGAGCGTCAAAGCAATATCTTCCAGACCCTCCTCTACTCCTATATGTTGCGCGAAAAGCGAGGCGATCGATCTTCGATAACTCCATCGCTATACTACGTCCGCTCGATGAATGATGAGAACTACTCACCACTAATCGTCGACAAAAGCAGAAAAAAAGCTGTGGAGAGTTACGAAGATCTCCACAGTGATTTTAGCCAACTACTTCACGCTACAATCACCGAGCTATTCGATGAATCAACCCCTTTTAGACAGTGCGCAGATGCAAAGAGTTGCCAATATTGCGACTATCGAGACATCTGTCGACGCGACGAGGAGTAGCGTTCTAAATTTATTAGTGTCTGATAAAAGTTTGCGATTTATGTTGGCACCTCGTTTCGACTCACCAGAGTCGTCATCCTGAACTTGATTCAGGATCCCTAACTATCAGTGTTTCAGATTCTTTACAGAGATCCTGAAACAAGTTCAGGATGACGAAATTTTCAATTTCGTATCTCACATGTGACTGCTAATAAAAGTTAAGTCCCCATTTTATAAAACCTTTATAAGTTACTATAATTGTGATGATTACAAAGATTAAAAAATATCGAACACTAATATTCTAAATTCTTATTGTCGCTTAACAAGTTTCACGATGTTCTCAACATGGTGGGTGTGTGGGAACATATCCACTGGCTGTACACGCTCAATTGTGTAGTATGGATCCAGTAGTGCTAAATCACGAGCTTGAGTCGCTGGATTGCAGCTAACATATATGATCCTCTGGGGTGCAGCGCGAAGTATCACATCAATAACTGGCTCGTCAACTCCTGCGCGTGGCGGATCTAGAATTATCACATCGGGGCGACCATTCGCCTCCACAAACTCATCGCTCAACACCTTTTTCATATCCCCAGCGTAGAATGTTGTATTCCCGATATTATTGATCTGCGAGTTGATCTTAGCATCCTCGATAGCCTCCTCCACATACTCAATACCGACAACTTTCTTGCACCTCGATGCGCAGAAATTCGCAATTGTTCCCGTTCCTGTATAGAGGTCGTATAGAGTCTCGTCGCTCTTTAGATCTGCCATTTCGCGAGTCAAACGATACAACTCATACGCTTGGTCGGAGTTTGTCTGGTAGAACGACTTTGGGCCAACTTTGAAGTGCAACCCCTCCATATGCTCCATGATGTGATCCTTTCCATCGAATAGGATCGGCGTTTGATCTGCGATTGAGTCGTTGAGCTTAAGGTTCACAACATAGAATAGCGATGTCACCTCCTTGAAAGTGTCGCGAATATAACACATCAAAGCCTCGATCTGGTCATCTAGCTGCTCGCCAAAGTGTACAATCACCATCACATCGCCAGTCGACGAGGTGCGAATGATAATACCACGCATAAGTCCAGTGTGAGCACGTGCATCATGGAATGTCAAACCATTCTCGATACAAAACTCCTTAACGCCAAGACGTATTGCATTCGAAGGCTCTGGCT
Organism: Rikenellaceae bacterium; assembly: GCA_047174275.1. Classification (GTDB taxonomy): domain Bacteria; phylum Bacteroidota; class Bacteroidia; order Bacteroidales; family Rikenellaceae; genus Alistipes. Next base: position 15,181 of record JBCQUC010000043.1, read on the forward strand.
GCAACCAACACTTTTCAACATCCATCACCTTGTCGAACATCCCCGGGATATGGAAACCCAAAGCAGGCGTTGCGACAATATTTTCGTCGGCAATCTCCTCGTATGTGAGCCACCTCTTTGGAGTAAATGTAAACTCCAACTTATTGCGGTAGAACTGAGTCTTTTTAGAGCCCAAACATGGATCGATCTCAGGTAGGGTCAAGTGCCCAATTCTGGTCAATTGGTCACGCACCTGATCGCTCTTGAATCGTAGCTGCTCATCATATGGTAGATTCTGCCACTTGCAGCCACCGCAGAGTCCGAAGTGGTCACAGAATGGCTCGGTTCGAAGCTCCGATTTTTTCACGTAGTTTACCACCGTGCCCTCCATAAATCTACGACGCTTCGAGCGGATCTGCACATCTACAACATCCCCTGGAACGGTCATTGGCACAAATACCACAACATCATTATAACGACCCATCGCCTTGCCCTCAGCAGCCAAGGTTGTGATCTCTAGCGACTCAATTAATGGATAATTAGCCTTTTTTCTTCTCATCTTTCCCATAGTGGTGCAAAGATAGCGAATTTAAAGGGATTCTAAAGAATAATAGTATGAAATTTATACAGTGCTATTATTTGCTCTTTTCAATATTTATTTATACATTTGTTACGCATATAGGCGTAGGTGATGACTTTTATCAGCAACTTCGGGTGATACGCCGAACAGCCATTATCTTTATAGGTTGCGATGATTGTCGAGAGGTCGATTTGCTCGACAACTCGATTGATTATGCGAACTGGATCGTTTTGAGGAATGAAGTCATCAAAATTATGTGGAAACAATGTTCCATGCCCTTGGGTATACTCCTTGAATTTCATAACAACTAACTAGTCGACCCTTAAACAGAATATAACGCATTGACTTGCAGCAAATTAAATGCATTAAAAATTTGGAAATATCTGCAAGTTTTTATATCTTTATGGTGTAAAACTTGCAGATATTGTTTATGAAACCAACACCCATTCGTCGAGATCAAACGTCGCTATTTTCATCTTTTGAGGATCAGCTTAGTCACAACCATCCACTCTACAAACTCTCACATATCATTGATTGGCAGATGTTTGAGCGTGAATTCTTGCCGCTCTACTCTTCAAAGCCATCACGTCCAGCAAAGCCCATTCGCCTAATGGTCGGATTGCTTATTTTGAAGCACGTGAGAAATATCTCCGATGAGTCAGTGGTGGAACAATGGTCTGAAAACGCTTATTATCAGTACTTTTGCGGATATGCTAGTTTTGTGCCCAGTGTGCCCTGCGATCCGTCAGAGCTCGTTCACTTCCGTCATCGCATTGGCGAGAGGGGCATCGAGCTTATTTTGCAAGAGAGTATCAGAATCAATCAAGATCACAACGATGATGACAAAAATGGTGGCGATGTAGCCTTCATCGACACCACGGTTCAGGAGAAAAACGTCACCTTCCCGACCGATGCAAAACTCCTCAAAAAGATTATTGAGAAGTGCAAAGAGATAGCTCAAAAAGAGAATCTACCTGTACGGCAAACCTATACTCGAACGCTTAAAAAGTTATCTATTGACCAAAGATTTCGCAACCATCCAAAGAATAAGAAAAAAGCAGATAAAGCTGATAGAAGGGTGAAAACTATTGCTGGCAGATTGGTTCGAGAGTTGGATCGCAATCTCAGTGAAAATAGTCCATACCGAGAGTTGTTAGATCTTTTTAAGCGTATTTTGGTGCAGCGCAAAAACAGCAAGAATAAGATATATTCGATACACGAGCCTGAGGTTGAATGCATTAGCAAGGGGAAAGAGCATAAGAAATATGAGTTTGGGAACAAGGTGTCGATCATACGAACGTTGGAGGGTTTGATCATCGGAGCACTATCATTTCGCAAGGAGTACGATGGTCACACGGTCGAAAAGTCGCTAGAGCAGACGGAGCGGATGACGGGTAAAAGACCTCGCAAATTGGCGGGAGACAGAGGATACCGAGGTCGAAAATGGTATGAATCGACAGAGCTTGTTATACCGTCAACGCCCTCGCCAAAAGATAGTCGTTATCAGAGAGCTAACTACCCGACAAAAAATCAAACACCCCACGCCCATTGCATAACCGTCCATAATTGTAGAGCGCAGCGACCAATGCCTCAAGCCCATATTTCACAAACGACTTAGCCAAATATCCG
>JBCQUC010000109.1:0-3162 GCA_047174275.1 Rikenellaceae bacterium
CCTCGAAGTGAAGCTCAAAACTATCTCTCACACCATCAGCGAGCGCACCGATGATGTGGTAGATTTCAAACAAATGGGTATCGACCATATATTCGTGGACGAGAGCCATCAGTTTAAGAACCTTATGTTCAACACCCGCCACGATAGAATTGCTGGCTTAGGTTCGCAGGACGGTAGCCAAAAGGCGATGAATATGTTATTCGCCATTCGTACCATACAGGAGCGCACTGGGCGTGACTTGGGTGCAACGTTTCTGAGTGGCACAACTATCTCTAATTCACTCACTGAGCTATATTTGCTATTCAAATATCTACGACCAAAGGAGCTTGAGAGGCAGAACATCAAGTGCTTCGATGCGTGGGCGGCAATCTTCGCCAAGAAAACTACCGACTTTGAGTTCTCGGTGACGAATAACATTGTCAATAAGGAGCGATTCCGTTACTTTATCAAAGTACCTGAACTTGCGGCATTCTACAACGAGATTACCGACTACCGCACAGCCGAGGATGTGGGAGTGGATAGACCTGCGAAGAATGAGATTTTGCATAATATTCCACCCTCACCACAGCAGGAGGAGTTCATCGAGAAGTTAATGCGCTTCGCTCAAAATGGCGATGCCACGATATTGGGACGTGAGCGATTATCGCCCACCGAAGAGAAGGCAAAGATGCTGATTGCCACTGACTATGCACGTAAGATGGCTCTCGATATGCGAATGATTGATGGTGATAGGTATGAAGATCACCCCAACAACAAAGCGTCGCAGTGTGCCGCCAAGATTGCGGAGTACTATACTAAGTATAACGACCAAAAGGGGACACAGTTTGTATTCTCCGACCTCGGCACTTACAAGCCAGGCGAGTGGAATATCTACTCCGAGATTAAGCGTAAGTTAGTGGAGGATTATAGTATTCCAGCCTCTGAGGTTAGGTTTATTCAGGAATGCAAGACGGAGAAGGCTCGAAAGAGTGTCATTGATGCTATGAATGAGGGTAAAATCAGAGTTCTCTTTGGCTCAACCTCAATGTTAGGCACAGGTGTAAACGCCCAAAAAAGAGCTGTTGCGGTGCATCATTTAGAGGCTCCGTGGCGACCAAGCGACCTGTCCCAGCGAGATGGAAGAGCCGTGAGAAAAGGCAATGAGATAGCGAAGTATTTTGCTGATAATAAGGTGGATGTAATTTTGTACGCAGTCGAGAAGACTTTGGATAGCTACAAGTTCAACCTACTCCATTGCAAGCAAACATTCATCTCGCAACTAAAGAGCGGAGCGATGGGCGCAAGAACTATCGACGAAGGTTCTATGGACGAGAAGTCGGGTATGAATTTTAGTGAGTATATGGCGATCTTATCGGGCAATACAGACCTCTTAGACAAGGCGAAGTTGGATAAGCGAATAGCGTCGTTGGAGGGTGAGCGTAAGTCATTCAACAAGGACAGAGCAAGCTCCTCAAAAAAGTTGGATTATGCCGTGCAAACAGTCGAGAGTAACAACACAACTATCGCCAAGATGAGTAACGATTATGGTAAATTCGTAGCTGTGGCACAGCGAGACAAAGATGGCAACATCATCAATGCAATCAAGTTAGATGGTCTCGCCACCACTGACATCAAGCGCATAGGTGCGAAGTTGCAGGACATAGCCAAGCGAGTAGATACGCAGGGGGCATACGAGCCAATCGGAGAGCTATATGGTTTCAAGTTGGTGGTAAAAACAGAACGCAACTTAACCGCAAGTGGCGAGAAGAAAGAGAATCGCTTCTTTGTAGAGGGCGAGTACCGATACAGCTACAACAATGGTCAGATCGCAATGGTAGATACATCTGTCGCCGCAGCGAATTTTCTAAGAGCATTGGAGAAGATACCTACAACCATCGAGCAGTACCGCAAAGGCAACGAACAGTATGAACGTGATATTCCAATCCTTAGAGAGATAGTGTCAGGTGTATGGAAAAAGGAAGATGAACTAAAGCAACTCAAAGCTGAGGCAGCATCGCTGGAGCGTAAAATCCAACTCTCACTCACTCCACCGAAAGATGGCGTACAGCAACAAAACGAGGGGCAAGGGGTGGTGCATACAGCTCAACAGCAGCAGGAAACATCACCATCGCAGAGCCAATCAACGGTAGACAAGACACCTAAAACGGTAGGTGATAACCAACGTGTTATTGTCGCAAAAGTAGCTCCACCATCTCAATCAAAGGGAATGAAACTATAATCATTCAAGTGGCGGTTATCCCTCAAAAGATAGCTGCCACTAATTTTGTGCGAAATTAAAACTGTAAATATGGCAAGTATAAAAGTAAAATTCAGACCCTCCAAGGTAGCGGGTAAGGAGGGGGTAATCTACTATCAGATTATCCGCAATAGAGCAATTCGTCAAATCGCAACAGAGTATAGAATCTACTCCTCTGAGTGGGATGAGGATTATAGTGGAGTTGTGACATCGCAATTTCAAACAGAGAGAGATAAACTCTTGACAAATATCAAGGAACGCATCAAACTTGATATAAATAGACTCAATCATATTGTCGTGGCATTAAACAAACAAGGGGCTAATTTCTCCGCTGATGATGTTGTAAGCACATTCGAAAGAGAGCTTCAAGGGCAGACACTCTTTACCTTCACATTGGGGGTGATCACACGCCTACGAGAGCTGCGCAAGGAGAGGTGCGTTGAGACCTACACAACAACCCTCAATAGCTTTATGCGCTTCCGTGAGGGTGCGGATTTGTTGCTCACCGACATTAACTCCGACCTTATGATGAGCTACGAGGCACATCTCAAGTACGAGGGTGTAACTATGAATACAGTATCGTTCTATATGAGGATTCTAAGGGCGATCTATAACAGAGCCGTAGATCAAGAGTTGATAGAACAGAAGCATCCATTTAAGAAAGTCTACACAGGGGTAGATAAAACCGTTAAACGAGCCTTACCACTAAAGAGCATCAAGCAGATTAAAGAGCTTGATTTGTCACTCAACCCCAGAAGCTCATTCGCACGAGATATGTTTATGCTAAGTTTCTACACACGAGGGATGTCGTTTATTGATATGGCATTCCTACGCAAAAAAGATCTACAAAATGGCATAATCACCTATCGCAGGCGCAAGACTGGTCAGCAGCTACACATCAAGTGGGAGAAGTGTATGCAGGAGAT